>JANXSB010000379.1 GCA_025352865.1 Chthoniobacter sp.
GCCGCGCACGACATCGCGCGCCACGTCCTCCGGCGAGAGCGGGCGGAGCGAGCGGATGATCTTCACTTTTTCATCGCGCACGCTGTCGGCGGCGAGGTCGGTGGGCGGCTCCATCGCCACGAGGCAGAGGAGCTGGAGCAGATGGTTCTGCACCATGTCGCGCAACGCGCCGGCGCTCTCGTAGTAAGGCCCGCGCGCCTCCACGCCGAGCGGTTCGGCGGCGGTGATCTGGACGTGGTCGATGTAGCGGTGATTCCACAGCGGCTCGAAAATGCCGTTGGCAAAACGCAGCACCATGATGTTCTGCGCGGTCTCTTTGCCGAGGAAGTGGTCGATGCGGAAGGTGTCGTTTTCGCGGAAGGTTTTGTTCACCACGCTGTTCAACTCCTGCGCGGTGGCGAGGTCGGTGCCGAAGGGTTTCTCCACGATGACGCGCGCCCAGACACCGTCCGTCGTTTTGTTCAAACCGGCTGCCGCGAGATGCTCGAGGATGCCCTCGAACTCGCCCGGCGCGACGCTGAGATAAAACAGCCGGTTGCCGCGCGTGCCGCGCTCGGCGTCGAGCTGCGCGAGGCGCTCGGCGAGGCGCTTGTAGCCGTCGGCGTCGGCAAATTCGCTGCGGTGGTAAAAGACGCGGTCGGCGAAGCTGGCCCACACTTCGTCATTGATGCCGCTACGCGAAAATTTGCTCACCGCGTCCTGCAGCTCGGTGCGGAAAGTGGCGTCCGTTTTTTCGCGCCGGGCGAAACCGACGACGCTGAGCGCGGCGGGCAGGTCGCCGTCGGCGGCGATGTTGTAGAGCGCGGGGATGAGCTTGCGGTAGGTCAGGTCGCCGGACGCGCCGAAGATGACGACGCTGCACGGCTGCGGCATGGGCCGGCTGGAGAGGCCCTCGCGCAGAGGGTTGGCGGTGGGTGTGGTGGTCGCGTTCAAAGCGGGGCTGGTTTTAGCGGCGACGGCGGTGCGGGCGAAGTGAAAAAATTTCATCGCGCCGATGAATGCGGCCCGCAGCCTTGACGAAGCGCCCGCGCCCCGCACTATCACCGGCCATGTTTCTCGAGCCTCTGCCCCCGCGCTCCGTCATCACGCCGATCGTCCGGCGGGTGCGCGCCGCGCTCGCGGAGATGCAGCAGAGGGAGTCGGCGCGCGATTTGGAAAAGCGGGCGCGCGATGCCCGGCCGGTGCGCGATTTCGAGGGCGCGGTGACGGGCGGCTTCGGCCTCATCGCGGAGATCAAACGCACCTCGCCCTCGATGGGCGCGATGCGCAATGCCGACGTGGCCGACACCGCCGACGCCTACGAGCACAGCCCCGCCGTCCGTGCCGTCTCCGTGCTCACGAATCGCGAGGACTTCGGCATGAGCCTCGACGAACTCGGCACCGTCGGCGCACGCACCGCGAAGCCGCTGCTGCGCAAGGATTTCATCTTCGACTCGTACCAGGTCTGGCAGGCCCGTGCCCACGGGGCCGATGCGATTTTGCTCATGGCCAACATCCTCACGCCGGACGGCCTGCGCGAGCTTTCCGCCCTCGCCGCGAGCCTCGGCCTCGCCGTCCTCTTCGAGCTGCACACCGCCGATGAAATCGCCAAGCTCCCCGCGCACCCGCGCCTCTGCGGCATCAACAGCCGCGTCTTCAAATCCGACGACAGCGCCCTGCGCTACCTCGGCTCAAAAATCCTCCGCGTGCTCGGCGTGAAAAAGGATCTCAGCATCAAGCGCGATCAGTTTGAACTCGTCCGCCAGCTCCCCGCCGGCGCGCTCCGCATCGCCGAGAGTGGCGTCGATCCCGCGATGGTCCCGCACCTGCGCGACACGCTCGGCTTTCACGCAATGCTCGTCGGCACCTCCCTGCTCATGGCACCGGACGGCGTGCGCGCGGAGCTGGCGCGCTTCGAGCAGCAGCTCGCGCGTCCGCCGTGCGCTCAATAACCCGCGCGGTTTAGAGCGTCTGTTATTAGCAAGAGCCATCCCGCATCATTGATGCTGAAGGGCCACTCGAACCCGAAGCCTTCGGCAGCTTTCGGGAATTTAAGTTGCTTTACTGCTTCCAAGTAAGTCCGAACCCGCTTGGTGTCGCCGGCAAGCAACGCCGCATAGGCATCACCAGCTTCCACCCATCCGTTGTTAATCTGGCCTGGGTTTGCCGCCCAGTCCGGTTTCGACCCGCCATTCCAACGGTCGTTCACGGCAGACATTACCGACATGGCTTTCGGGTCGGTGGGATCTACCACTCCGAATAAGACCGGCCATAACTGCGCCTGGGTGTCTGGAAACCACTTATCGAGGTCGGCGGCGGGACGGTTGTTATCTTCAAATTTGGCGATGAGGTAAAGTTTCGTCCCCGGCTCATAGAGATCCTTGAGTATTCCCTGTTGCACTCGGGCCGCCGCCTTTCTGTAGAAGGTCGCATGCTCGGAGTCATTAAAGACATCGTGCTCCAGGTTCGCCAAATCGCGCAGCCCCGCAAACACCTCGCAGTTATCTTCAAGATACTTGACGCGGTAGTCGCCTTTAGCCCAACATAAGCCGTCTGCTTGCTGTAACTTGAGGAGGACATCGGCCAATGTCTCCACAAGCTTCTTTCGCCCGTCGGCATTCAGGGCCGTTCTGGCGATCCCCGCTTCATGGGCAGCCCAAAGCACGGAGAAGAAAGTGGCGGCGGCACTGTCCGTCGCATCGTTGTAATGGCAGAGGAAGTGATCCCCCGGCTTAACACAGGTGGTTTCGCCCGAGCCATCCGCGAGATAGAAGTGCTCATACGGGACGCCCTCGGGAGCGCTTTGCGGATTGATATGCGCGAAGTACCAATGAATCCACTGATCGGCGAGGTTGACGCCACCCGGCACCTTGGCTCGCAGCATTCCCAGCACCCCAAGATTTGCGCAATAGGGACTTACGCGACAATACTGCCGGCCATCAGCGCCCGTGGCTGCGACTCCGGGATGAATCTTCAGTCCGCCGTAACCGGGCAACTTAGAATCGCGATATTGCAAAGCGTCTATCCAATGTGCGAGTACGTCCGCATCGGGACGATGCGGAGGCTCCGCAAAGGCCGGGCGAATCGAAAGAGCGATACCTATCAGAATCAGCGTTAATGCGTTTTTCACGGTGTGCTCAGAAATGCCTGATTCCAAACCGCCTTCAATGTCGAAAGTCCAGCAGCTTACTTTGGGATAATGAGCACCATGCCGGGTTTGATTTTCACGGTGCCGGAGAGCTGGTTGAAATTGGCGTCCTGGATGTCTTTGGCGCGGGTGGAGTTTTTGTAAAACTGGCGGGAGATTTTCGCGAGGGTGTCGCCGCTTTGGACGGTGTAGGTGCGGGCGTCGGGCGGGATGGGTTTTTTGACGGGCTCGCCTTTGGTCGCGGCGGCGGCGGGCGGCGGAGGCTTTTGCGCACGGAGGGCGGCGAGCTTTTCGAGGAGCAGTTGGTTTTCGTTTTTCAAACGGATGGCCTCGGCCTGGGTGCTGGGCGTGCCGTTGCTGAGTTGCTGGAGGACTTTGTTTTCGTCTTCCTTTTTGAGCGTCTTCGCGTCCTTGGCCCGCGGGCCGTTGGGCGCGAGGTCGAGGTAGCGGTCGAGGTGGTGGACGGCGTCGAGCGGGCTCTTGAGCTTGTCGGCGTAAAGGAGGGCGAGGCGGTAGTGGAGGTCGGCGGTTTTGACGGTGCCGTCGAGCGCGGCCTCGTAGAGCGCGGCGGCGGCGCGGAAGTCGCCGACGGCGGCTTTTTTCTCCGCGGCGGCGATGTCGTCTTTCGAGCCTTTGTCGAAAAGGCGGTCGCAGCCGGGAGCGGCGAGCAGCGCGAGGGCGAGCAGCGCTTTCGCCAGCGCGCGGCGGAATGGGTTCATCAGTCGCGCTTTTTCAGGCCCGCGCGTTCGAGCGCTTCCACGACGGTCTTCACGACTTTCACGCGCGCGTACCATTTGTAGTTCGCGGCGACGACGGTCCACGGCGCGTCATCGGTGCTGGTGCGCTCAAACACGTCTTCGGCGGCGGCGTTGTGCTCATCCCACTTGCGCCGGTTGCGCCAGTCCTCGTCGTTGATTTTCCAATGCTTGTACGGGTCGGCCTCGCGACGTTTGAAGCGGAGGAGCTGCTCGTCCTTGGAAATGTGGAGGTAGAATTTCACGAAGATCGCGCCGTCGTCCGTGAGGAGCCGCTCGAAGTCGTTGATCTCGTCGTAGGCGCGCTTCCACTCCTTGTCGCTGGCGAAGTTTTCCACCCGCTCGACGAGCACGCGGCCGTACCACGAGCGGTCGAAAATGATCGCCTGGCCGTAGGGCGGGAGCTTGTTCCAAAAGCGCCAGAGGTAATGGCGCTGGTCTTCCTCGGCGGTCGGCTTGATCACGGAATGCACGCGCAGCAGGCGCGGGTCGAGCCGCTCGACGATGCGCTTGATCGCGCCACCTTTGCCGGCGGCGTCCGGTCCCTCGAAGACGACGATGAGCGTGCGCTTCGCCTCGCTCAGTTCGCGGGTCAGCGTGAGCAGCTTGAGCTGCTGCTCTTTGAGCTTGGGTCTGTAGTCGGGCTCCTCGAGGGATTTGTGTTCGAGGTCATCAAGGCGGCGGCCTTTTTTGAGCCCGTTCGGCTCGCGCAAGTTCGGCATGGACTGCGGTTATAGCGGCGGCTTTTTTTTCCGCAAGACGCGCCCGTCGGTCAGAAAAGGCAGGCGGCGGTGAGCATGGCGTGGACGCCGGGTTCGACGGCGCGGAGATAGCCCGCGGAGTCCCGCTGCCACAGGGTTCGCAGCTCCGCGAGGTGTTCGGCGGCGAGTTCATCCGGGCGGCTGGCGGCGTGCGGATCGTACGGGAGTTCGAGCGTGGTCATCGCGGGCGCAGAGCCGTCGGGATACGTGAGTCCGTAGCCGCACCACTGACCGAGCGAGCCGGGGCAAATGGCGTAGGTCTGCTGGAGGCGGCGCTGGCCGCGGCCGAGTTCCGTGACCCGCAGTCGGTACGGGCGGCGCGCGGGTTCATCGAGCGCGGCCCACATGGCCTGCGCGAGCGCGGTGGATTGCGGGCCGTCGGCATCGAGTTCGGCGAGCGCCCAGTGGAGGCTCACGATTTTCGCCGGACGGCGCGCGAGGATGAAATCGCGCAGCGCACGCGACTCCGGCTCGGACCACGGCGCGGTGCCCGGCGGCTCCTCGCTGGCGGCGCTCCAGTTGAAACCGCAGTTGCGATTCAGATCCACGCCGCGCGCGTTGTAGCGCGTGCCGCGCTTGTAACCGTCAGGGTTCGCGAGCGGCAGCACGATGACGGCAGACGCGTCGAGAGCGGCCCACGCAGGGCTTTGCAGGAAGCTCTCCAGCAGGAGAACTGTCGCCGGCTCATCGCCATGCGTGCCGCCGATGAGCAGCGTGGTGTTTTTCCGCACGGGCTCCGCGGCGAGGTCGAAGTTCGCGCAGGCGGGGATGCCGAGGCCCTCGACGGAAGGGCCGATGGAGCGGGCAAAAATTTGGCTACCGGACATGAAACGTTGCCGCTAAGGATTCCAGAAATCCTCCTGCCGGAAAGATCGAATCCCCGGTATTTCCGCCTCCCCCATTTTGTCCATGAAGCTCACCTGCGTCAGCCGGGAACTGCACCCGCGCCACGCCTTCCGCATCAGCCGCGGACGGCGCACCGAAGTGCGCAATGTCTTTGTTCGCCTGGAGCGCGACGGCCTCGCGGGCTACGGCGAAGCGTCGCCGAATGCCTTTTACGACGAGACGTGGGAGGGCGTGATGGCGAAAATCGAAATGGCGCGCGGCTTCATCGAGACGCTCGATTTGCAAACAGTCGCGGGCCTGGAAGCCTCATGGGGAATGGTTTGGGAGCTGGTCGCGCCCTCGCGCGCGGCGCAGTGCGCGCTCGATGTGGCGCTGTGGGACTGGCTCGCGCGGCGGCGCGGCGTATCGGTGACGGAACTGATGTGGAGTCGCAAGCCGGCGCCGGTGACGACGTTTTGCACGATCGGACTTTCGAGCGCAGAGGAGCTGGCAATGAAATTTCAGGAGATGCGGAGATTTCCGTGGATCAAAATAAAATCCGACGCCGAGGCCAGCCTCCGCACGCTCGAATACGTGCGCTCGCGCTCGACGGCGCAGCTCGCGATGGACGCAAACTGCGCGTGGGGCGCGGCGGATTTGCGCGCACTTTCCAAAGCGCTCAAGAAGCTCCGCGTCGCCTTCATCGAGCAGCCGTATCCGCCGGAGCGCGATGCCGAGATCGCGCGCTCCCGCTCGGTGCTGCCGCTCATCGCGGACGAAAGCTGCATCGTGGAGGGGGACGTGCCGCGGGTCGCGCCGCTCTACGACGGCTTCAATATCAAGCTCGTGAAATGCGGCGGCCTCACGCCCGCGCGGCGGATGCTGCTGCGGGGAAAGGTGCTGCACCGCAAAATGATGGTCGGCTGCATGCTCGAAAGCAGCGCGCTGATCGCGGCGGGCGCGGTCATCGCGCAGCGCACGGATTACGCCGATCTCGACGGCGCGTGGCTGCTCGGCGACGACCCGTTTCGCGGCTGGCAGTTTGCGGGCGGCGTGCTCACGCCGCCCACGGTGCCGGGCCTCGGCGTGGAGCCGGAGGCGGGGTTGTTTGAAGCTCCGTCATCCTGAGCGGAGCGAAGGCTTTGCGCAGCGCAGCCGAAGGACCTCTAACTATTTCTTCGGGGCGAAGGCGGCGGGCATGGCGACGCACATCTCCCCGCCACCTTTCCCGCAGAAATAGTTAGAGATCCTTCGACTGCGTTTCGGTCGCAAAGCCGACCGAAACTCCGCTCAGGATGACGGAGTTTTTTCTAGCCCGGCAGCGGGTAGCGGGCGGTGAGGGCGCGGACTTCGGCGCGGACTTTCGCGTGCTCATCGGGGTTCCCGATATTCGACAGCACGCGGTGCATGAGGTCGGCGATTTCCATCATCTCCTCTTCCTTCATTCCACGCGTAGTGACGGCGGGCGTGCCGACGCGGATGCCGCCGCCGAGGCTAATTTTCTCGGTGTCGAAGGGGATGCCGTTTTTGTTCACAGTGATGCCGGCGTGGTCGAGGGTGTCGCTGGCAATCTTGCCGTTGAGGCCTTTCGGGCGCAGATCGACGAGCATGAGGTGGTTGTCGGTGCCGCAGCTGACGATGCGGTAGCCGTGCTTCGCGAGCGCGGCAGCGAGCGCCTTGGCGTTGCTGATGATCTGCTGCGCATAGGCTTTGAACGAAGGCTGGAGCGCCTCGTGGAAGCACACGGCTTTCGCCGCGATGACGTGCTGGAGCGGGCCGCCCTGGATGCCGGGGAAGACCTGGCCATCGATGCCCTTCGCGTACTTTTCCTGGCAAATGATGATGCCGCCGCGCGGGCCGCGCAGGCTTTTGTGCGTGGTGGTGGTGACGAAATCGGCGAGCGGCACGGGGTTCGGATGCAGGCCCGCGGCGACGAGTCCGGCGATGTGCGCCATGTCCACGAAAAGATACGCGCCCACGCTGTCGGCGATCGCGCGCATGCGCTGGAAATCAATGATGCGCGGATAGGCGCTGGCACCGGCGGTGATCATTTTCGGCTGCACTTCGAGCGCCTGTTTCGCGAGCGCGTCGTAGTCGATGCGCTCGTCGCTTTGGCTCACGCCGTAATGCGTGACGCCGTAGAAACGGCCGGAGAAATTCGCCTTGTGGCCGTGCGTGAGGTGGCCGCCGTGGGCAAGGTCCATCGTGAGGATTTTGTCGCCGGGCGTGAGCACGGAAAAATAAACGGCGGTGTTTGCCTGCGAGCCGGAGTGCGGCTGAACGTTGACGTGGTCGCCGCCGAAGAGCTGCTTCGCGCGGTCGATGGCGAGCTGCTCGACGACATCCACATGCTCACAACCGCCGTACCAGCGGCGGCCCGGATAGCCCTCGGCGTACTTGTTCGTGAGGCACGAGCCCTGCGCCTCCATGACGGCGCGGCTGGTGAAATTTTCGCTCGCGATCAGCTCGATGTTTTCAAACTGCCGCAGCTTCTCGGCCTCGATCGCGCGGAAAATCTGCGGGTCGCTTTCTTCGAGCGACGGATGCGCGGCGTTGGACGTGCCGAGGTGGTCGAGCTTTTCCACGCGGCGCTCGTGGCGTCCGCCCTCGAAGCCGGTCGTGAGAAACGTCTCGACGATGTTCGCGGCGGCGCTGGGCTCGACGTGGTTGGCGGCGAGGCAGAGGACGTTGGAGTCGTTGTGCTGGCGCGTGACGGCAGCGTCCGCGGCGTTGTCGAGGAGCGCCGCGCGGATTTGCGGAAAGCGGTTTGCAGCGATGCTCATGCCGATGCCGCTTTTGCAAAACAGGACGCCGAAGTCCGACTCGCCCGCGATGATGTGGTGCGCCACGGTTTCCGCGAAATCCGGGTAGTCCACCGAGTCGTGAGAGAACGCGCCGAAGTCGGTGACGATGTAGCCTTTTTTCGTGAGGTGCGCGTGGACGGCCTGCTTCAGCTCGATGCCGCCGTGATCCGCGCCGAGGGCGATGCGGAGGGTGCGAACGGGCGTGGATGCAGTCGGTGCGGTGGTGGTTTGCGGCGTGCTCATTTGGGATTCGGTTTGGAGAAAGCGGAGGATGCTGGGGATGCTGCGTTTGATGGTGTCGCGGCACTCGAAGTAGGCGTCGAGGCCGAGGCCGATGGGATCAGGCACGTCGGGATTGCCGTGGCGCGCGGCGGCGGCGTCGAACTCGCGGAGCAGGTAGGTCTTCTCCGCGGCCTCGGGAAAATACATGCAGATGGCGTCGAGATGACCGCGCGTCATGACGAAAATGTGCGTGGCTTTTTCCACCAGCTCCTCGGTCAGCGGCTGGCTGCGGATCCTGGAAATATCAAGCCCCCAGGGCCGCAGCACCTCGACGGCGTGCGTGCTCGGCGGCTGCCCGTAGCCGGTAGCCACGCCGGCGGAACTGATCTCGAAACCGGGCGTGTTTTTCACCACGTCGCGGAAGATCCCCTCAGCCATCGGGCTGCGGCAGATGTTTCCGGTGCAAACGAAAAGGACGTGTTTCACGAGGGCGGTTTTTTTGGGAGTCGCGACGATAAGGAGCGCGTGCAGGCAAGTCAACGGAAGGGCGGAAAGACGGCGGGCCGCTCGACGATGACGGCTTTCGGAAAGCGCTGGATTTTCACCGCCGCGCGAAGATAGTCGCGCCTGCGCATCCTCCGGGCGCGGAATGACTTCGATTTTTCCTGCCACCGAAACGCCGTCTCCGGGGTTAAGCACATCAACACGCATGGACATTTATATTTTGCGCGACGGCAAGGAGATCGGGCCATTCAGCGAAGACACCACGCAGACGCTGCTCAAACAGGGCAGCATCGCCGAGGCGGATTACGCGTGGCATCCCGGCCTGCCAAAATGGATTCCGCTCGCCGACGTGTTGCGGCCCGCGCCCGCGCTGGAGACACCGCCACCGCCTCCGCCCACGGCCGCGCTGGAGACTCCGCTCCCGGCTCCTTCACCCGCTGCGAATCTCCCGAAGGCCGGCGAGTCCGCAACCGAAAAGCAGAAGGCGCTGCTCGCCTATCTCGGCGTTTCGTTTTCCGCCGAAATCTCCAAGGACCAAGCCGCGCTGCTCGTCAACGATGCGATGGAGGATGCGAAAAACGGCGGGCGTCTCGTGCAGTGGAACACCGACCGGCTAAAGCTTCACCCCGAACTTTTCGCGGCGGAAATCCAGACGAAAAAGGAAAGCCGTGCGGGTGAATTTTTCGAGATTTGCGAAACCGAGGGCGCGGAGTATTTCACGAAAATCGCCAAGGCGCACTGCCAGGTCCTCGTCGGCTACCTCGACGTGAAATTTCCGAACTGGGACGAGGACAAGGACGCGGCGAAAAAGTATTTCTTTCCCGCCGTGGCGGAAAAATTTCCGCAGCTCGTGGCGAAGCCGTGGAAAGGGAAGCTGCGCTACGCCACCGGCTCGAAGATCGCCGCCGAGATGGGCCGCGAGCGACCCGCGACCGGCCGGCTGCGCAAGCGCGGCAAATCCTCGGGGCTCCCGCTCGCGGCGATCGGGCGCGGCCTGGTTTTCGGCGTGCTCATCTTGGCGATGTATTTCTTCGTGCAAAAAGTGTTCAATTCCGGCGCTGCAAAATCGCACGCACCCGGCGACAAATCCGCAGGTGGCCAGGCCGAAATTCCCGCGCCAAAGGCCGTCGCTCCGCTACCCGTCGCGGTGAAACCGGACGCGCTCCCGGCAATCGAACCGGAAAAAATGATCGCGGATGGCGATCCCACGAAACCTGCCGCCGTCGCGGTTCTGCCGGGCGATGCGATCATGGTCGATCCGCCTAATCCCGCCATCGCCGTACCTGCCGATCCGAAAATGGCCGCGCTGCCCGGCGAGCCGGCGATGATCCCGGACCCGCTCGCACCAAAGCCCGCAGCGCCACCCGCAGGCTTTCCGCCTGACCCGCCGATGGCCAACGACCCTGCCGCGCCCAAGCCGTCCGCACTTCCGGGTTTCCCGCCCGATCCGCCGCTCGTCAACGGCGCGGCTCCCGCCGCCGTCCCCGACCCGCTCGCACCAGCTCCCGCGCCCGCACCTGTTCCCGCCGATCCCGCCGTCGCCGCGAAGGTCAATCTCAAGCTCACGAAGCAGATCGAAGTCCAGCTCGCCTACGGCAAGATGAAGCTTCCCGTCGGCACACCCGTGAAGCTCGTGGCGCGCGAGGGGAATGCCCTCCGCGTGAACTACCTCAACACCATCCTCGTCGTGCCGGTCACCTCCACCGACTTCGCCGAAGCCGCACCCGCGCCCGTGCATCCCGCGCCCTCCCCTGCCAGCGCGCCCGCACCCGCCGCGGTACCCCCGCCGTCGCCAGATTTGTAATCCGGCGGAGGATTTCCGCGCGGGCGGTTCGTGATGACCAGCGCCACAGCGGCGACGATCAGGGCCGCGCCCGCGAGCATCGAGGACGTGAGCTTTTCCCCGGCGAAGCCCGCGCCGAGCAACACCGCGACGACCGGATTCACGTAGGCGTAAGTCGCCACCTGCGCGGGCGGGCAATGCCGCAGCAGCCAGAGGTAGGCGTTGTAACCGATGATCGCTCCGATGAAGACGAGGTAGAAAAATGCGGCGAGCGATTTCGCCGTAACCTGCGCCGGGTGAAAGTCCGCGATCTCTCCGCGCAGACCCGCGACCGCGAGGAGCATCGCGCCCCCGGTGAGCATCTGCATCGCGGCCATCAGCATCGGCGCAGTTCCTTTCTCCGCGCGGCGGGAGTAAAGCGAACCCGCGGACCAAATCGCACTGCCGATGAGGATCACGCCCACCCCGAGCAGGAAGCGCGGATGCGCGGCGACCGCCGCCTGGGGCCGCGCGAGCAGCGCCACGCCCGCGAGCCCGCAGGCAAAGCCCAGCCACACGCGCCGCGTCGGGCGCGGCGACTGGCCCGAGAGCCAGCCGAGCAGCGCCATGAAAACGGGCACCATCGCGATGAGCAGCGCGGCGAGCCCCGAGGGCACATAAAGCTCGCCGAAGGTGAGCCCGCCATTGCCAAAGCAGAGCAGGCATCCGCCGACAATCGCCGCCCGGCCCCACGCCGGGGCGGTCGGTTTCTCCGCACCGCGCATCCGGGCCCACGCGTAGAGCAGCGACCCGGCGAGCAGGAAGCGCCCACCCGCCATGAGCAGCGGAGGCATGGATTCCACGGCCAGCCGGATGCCCAGATACGTCGAGCCCCAGATGACGTACACGGTCGCAAAATTCGCCACCACCGCCCCGCGCGAAGGCTGGCTCACGGCACGCTGTTAGGCGACTTTACGGTTGCGGTAGGCATAGATTGCGAATGAGAGAAGGCCCATAGTAAGTAGCGCGCCTGTGCTGGCGGCACCGAACACAAGCAGGTTGAAACAACCAGCGAGGCAAAAAAGACTTCTGCCTTCTTGGTAAATGCCCTCGCCACCGCTGACTTGGAAGCCAGCATAAAAGTCAGCTATCGCGTGGAAACCGCCGATGCAGGCGATAATGAAAGGTAAAAACGAAGCGAAAAGAAATGCGTCGCTTGGTTGGCGGCGTCGTGCGCGAACCAACGAGCGCACGCCCCATGCAAACACTAGCGTAACGGTGCAAAGCATCGCCATGATGGACGTAAGGCGTCATTTCGGAATAGTGCTGAGGAGTCGCCTAACGCCCCAAGCCAGCGACCGCGGAGCACGGCGCGGCCTGTGCGCGGGCGCAGGTGGCTGGGGGCGAAGACGGTGGGAAGCACAGGCTGATTAGGCGTTGCGGGTGTTGCGAAGAAAGGCATATGCACAGGCGTGAAGTAATAGCAGTGTCCCCGAGGACAGCATACCGAACTGGAGAGGATATTGGATACTGGCAACTGCATCTGCGATAGCACCGTCCACCGAGCTACCCGGTGGCAACGAACCTAAAACGGTGTAGAACCGCAGATACGAGATGAGCGAGCAAACGACGAAGGGAACGAGCGACAAGAAGAGAGGTAATGCGAAAAAGTGGGTAATGCGTCTGCGAACAAGGAGGGTGACGAACGCGGCAACCGCAATGACCGTAAGCGCGAATAGACTGAAAACAAGGAGGCCCGAATACTGAAAGTCCCGGAAGAAGCCGAGTGGATCCCAAATCCGTGGCGCGATGTGTTGCTCCTCGTTCATTTGTCTTCGTTCACAGGAGCGGGCGCGCGTCTTTGCCTA
>JANXSB010000384.1 GCA_025352865.1 Chthoniobacter sp.
CGCGCAGGGGGTGCTGTGCCCGGTGACGCTGCTGATGCATCTGGCGGCGGCGGTGGAGGTGGGGCCGGGGATGCCGCGGAACCGCCCGTGTGTGGTGGTGGCGGGCGGCCGCGAACCGGCGCAGTGGGAGGCGTATCCGCATCACCAATACCTGCACACGAACGGGGCGCTGCGGTGCTGTGACAACGGCGGGTGCTGGAAGTCGCGGGTGGTGCCGCTGGGCGATAGCGATGCGAAGGACGGGAATCTGTGCGTGGATGTGGTGGAGATGGCGACGGGGCGGCGGCAGAGCGGGGAGGAATGGGGGAGGGTAGATGGGGGAGAACGTCGAACGCTGAACGCTGAACGCCGAACGTCGAACGGGGGAGCTGCGGAGACTTTCACCAATCACTCATCACCGGACACCGAGCCCGCCTTTCTCCCGCGCTGCATGGACATGATCTCGGAAGAGGACGTGATCCGGCGGATCGAGCTGTACTTTGACGGCGGGGCGGTGCGCTATCTCACGGACCGGGAGCGGAGCGTGTGCGAGGAGACGATTCCGAAACTTGGCCGGCAGTCCGCATGCATGGCGTGAACATCGAACGCGCCGGGCGGGTGACGCCAATCGCGGAATTGTGCGGCGGTGAAGCGCGCCGCTTTTCCGAACCGCCGAAGGTGGCCGTGGTGGTGGGGACGTTTGCCGCCGTGCCCTACATGCATCTGCACCTCGAAGCGCGCCGCCGCTTTTACCCCGAGGCGCCGCTGCTCGTACATGACGACGGCAGCCCGAAGGCGGCGGAGCTGGCCGCGCTTTGCCACGACTACGGGGCGGACTTTGAGCGTAACACACCCCGTCTGCCGCCGTGCAAAGGCGACCTGTGCGCCTTTGCCGGCGGGCTGGCGTGGGCGCGGGAAAACGGGTCGGATTTGCTGGTGAAGATGAGCCGGCGCTTTGTGCCGCTGGGGCGCTGGGTGGACGGGCTGGTGGCGCTCGCGGTGGAGTCGGACTACGCGTCCTACAATGCGTGGACGACGAGCTTCAACTTCGGCTTTCGGACCGAATGCCTGGCGCTGGCCGTGGCGGAATGGAGCGGCATGGCGGGGGAGATGGTCGGGGCGATCCACGCACCGAAGTCGCCGTTTGTGGAAGGTTTCATGCACGGCCTCGCGCGCCGTGCCGCCTCCCTCAATACGCCCGCCGCGCAGGCTTACGACCGGCGGGTGGGGGCGCGCCCGGCGGAGCGCGATGGCTATGCGGTGTGGCCCTTCCTCGGGACGGACCGGTGCGCGCCGTCGGCGGAATACCTGTGGCACGATTGGGCGCGTCCGAAGGACTACGCGGCGCTCGCGGAGCGCTGGGGTCTGGCGTGGCGCGAGCGGGATTTTGCCGATCCGAACATGGGCTTTGGCGCGCAGCCGTTGTGAGCGAAGCCGCCGGACAGCCGCGCAGGTTTGACTCTCCACGCGTCTCCCGGTAGCTCTTACGCCATGACCCGCACACTCCTCTCCGCGCGTCGGAATCCCCTCCTCATTGCGGCGCTCGCCGCGGGATTCTGCCACACCGTTTCCACCGCCCATGCCGACTGGACGCACTACCGCGGGCCGACCTCGAGCGGCGTGTCCGCGGAGAAGCTGCCGGCGATTCCGAAGGACGGGCCGAAGCAGATTTGGAAAGCGTCGGTGGGCACGGGCACGTCGTCGGTGACGGTGAGCGGCGAGCATGTTTTCACGATGGGCAATACCGGCGGCAAGGACGTGGTGTGGTGCTTCGACGCGAAGACGGGAAGCGTGGTGTGGAAGCACGAATACCCGCTCGATCTCGACAAGCGGATGTTTGAAGGCGGTACGGCGGCGACGCCGACGGTGGATGGCAGCCGTGTCTATACGGTCAGCCATCAGGGCGATCTTTTCTGCCTCGATGCGGCGACCGGAAAGCCTGCCTGGTACAAGCATTACCAAAAGGATTTCGGCGGGAAGCGGCCGCAATGGGGCTTTGCAGGATCGCCGACGGTGGAGGGAAATCTCGTGCTGCTCGATGTCGGCGGGCCGGGCGCATCGACCGTGGCGCTGGACAAGGCGACGGGCAGCGTGGTGTGGAAAAGCGGGGATGATCCCGCCGGCTACGCGTCGCCGGTGGTGGCGACGCTCGGTGGAAAAAAGACGGTGGTGATGCTCAAGGCGTCGCACCTCGTGGGGCTCGATTTGAAAGACGGAAAGGAGCTGTGGCGCGGGGAGTGGAAGACGAGCTACGACGTGAATGCGGCGACGCCGGTTGTTGTGGGCGACAAGGTTTTCGTGTCGTCGGGGTACGGCTCGGGGTGCGGGCTTTTCGAGGTGGCAGGCGGCGGTGCGTCGGAGCGGTGGAGGAATAAGAACTTGAAGGAGCACATCAACTCGCCCGCGGTTTTTCAGGGCCACATTTACGGCTTCGATGGACAGGCGGGTTCGGGCGGAGTGCTGACGTGCCTGGATTTCGCGAGCGGTGCGGTGAAATGGCAGGAAAAAACCGTGGCCGGCGGCTCGCTCGTGCTCGCGGATGGGAAGCTGATTTGCCTCACGGAAAAAGGTGAACTGGCGATCGGCGAGGCGTCGCCGGGCGGCTTCAAACCGCTGGCCCGTGAGCAGGTGCTCGGCAAGCGCTGCTGGGTGCAGCCGACCTACGCGAATGGCCGCGTATTTTGCCGCAACAACGACGGCGACCTCGTGGCGCTCGAGATGAAGTAGGGGCCGTCCATTCGCCGGACGGACTGGCGGGCACGATCTTCGCTTTCTCAAAGGGCGATGCCTCCGTTTGCCCTCGCCCTGCCGCCCATGACCGAGCGCCGGAAATTCGCGTACGTCTGCGCCGCGCTCGTCGCCGTGGTGGTCGCGCTCTACGCGCACGTTTTTCACTGCGAGTTCATCGACTCCGACGACAACACGCACGTCTTCGGCAACCCGTGCGTGCTCGACGGATTCAGGCCGCGCGCCATCGCGTGGGCGTTCACGCATTTCATCGCGAGCCAGTGGATTCCGCTGACGTGGCTTTCGCACATGGCCGATGTCAGCCTCTTCGGGCTCGATCCGGCATGGCCGCATTTGGAAAACCTCGCGCTGCACGCGCTCAATGCGTGCCTCGTTTTCGCGGCGCTGCGGCGGATGACGCGCGAGTTTTGGCCGAGCGTGGCGGTGGCCGTGCTCTTCGCGGTGCATCCGGTGAATGTGGAATCCGTGGCGTGGATCGCGGAGCGGAAAAATGTGCTGAGCACGACGTTCTGGCTGCTCGCGCTGTGCGCCTATGCGCGGCATGTGGAGCATCCGCGCGGGCGCTGGATGTGGGCGGTCGCGGGCTGCATGGCGCTCGGGCTGATGGCGAAGCCGATGCTCGTCACGCTGCCCTGCGCGCTGCTGCTGCTCGATGGGTGGCCGCTGCGCCGCCACGCCACGGTTTCGTGGCGGCGGCTCGTTGGGGAAAAAGCGCCGCTGTTTCTGCTCTCGTTCGCGTCCAGCGTCTCGACGCTGGCGGCGGCGAAATTTTCCGGGACGCTGACGAGCGCAGGCTCGCTGAGTATCGCCGGGCGGCTGGCGAATGCGGCGACGGTCTATCCGCGCTATCTCGCGAATCTGCTTTGGCCGACGAAACTGGCGGTCCTGTATCCCATCGAGTCGCGCATTTCCGTGGCCGCAGTGGCGTGCTCGGCGGTGCTGCTCGCGGCGCTCACGCTCGCCGCGTGGATGCTGCGGAAGCGGCTTCCGCACTTGCTTTGCGGGTGGCTGTGGTTCCTCGGCGTGCTCGTGCCGGTGACGAGCATTTTCCAAGTCGGCTCGCAGGCGATGGCGGATCGTTTCACCTACATTCCGCAGCTCGGGATTTTCTGGGCGGTCATCTGGAGCCTGCGCGCGCTGCCGCGTCCGGCGCTACGCTGGACGCCGCTCGCGGCGACGACGGCGGTACTTGCGCTCGCGATCTGCACTGTACGGCAGGTCAGCTTTTGGACGGATACGGCGACGCTTTTCGATCACACCGTCAGCGTGACACGGGACAACGGCATCGCCCGTGCGCTCGCCGGAATGGGGCACAAAAAGCGCGGCGAATTTCCCGAGGCGATCATGCACTACCGCGAGGCGGCGAGGCTCATGCCGTACAATGCCGAAGTGCGCTCTCTACTCGGCGAGGCGCTCACGCATATTGGCGAGACGGACGCGGCCATCGCGCAACTGCGCAACGCCGTGATGCTCGATCCCAAGGACAAGCACGCGCGGCGCAATCTCGTGGCGCTGCTCGCGCAACACGGGCGCATGGCCGAGGCCGCGCAATTCCTCCCGCGGTGAACGCTGTAGGGGAAGGTGCCAAGCTTCCCCCTGCAGAGCGCGGAGCGATGACGGTGCGGCGTTCCGCCGTTTTTCCCCTCGCTCCCAATGTGAGGAATCGGGACAGGTTCACACCACTTTGAGAAGGGGGTTAAAAACCGGTGGGAGTATTTCCGCGCACTGGCCCGCGCTTCATGCGGCTGCGCGTGGTGAAGTGAGCCACGAATAAGACCGGCCTGAAGGCAACTGCTGCTACCCGGCTATGCGGTGAAGCAGCATCACTTCCTTGCTGGCGGGCAGTCCACCTTGGCGATTCGCATACCACTTCCGACGCGGCACCTCACGCCAGTTGCGCCGCGCGACTTTCGCGGCAGCATCGCAGTCAGCTTCAACCTCTCGGAATCCGGCTTCGCTCATCGTCTGCAAGTAAACGGGAAGTTGCCATGCCGGTCTGAGAACGCGACCCACTGAACCACGATGGATTCTCGATCCAGCAGCGCACGAGTCGCAGTGAACACCGATTTCAAACGCGCGTATTTGCCAGCACCCGCTTGATGCGCGCCGCCGTCCGCGCGCTTCGCGTGCGCGTGAGCGCACATTCCCACACACGCACAACGCACCAGCCGGCCTTGCGCAGAGTGCGCGTTACCTCGCGGTCGCGCTGCGCGTTGCGCGCGAGCTTGGCTGTCCAAAAGGCGCGGTTGTTCGCGGGCATCGTCGCGTGGCGCGGGCAGCCGTGCCAAAAGCAGCCGTCCACAAACACCGCGAGCTTCGCCGCGCGCGCGGATGCAATCTGCCGCACAAGGAGCAACGTCCGCTTCATTGCGCGTGCGACTACGCGGCAGCGAGTTCGCGCGGTGGGAGAAAGCGGTCGAGGAAACTCACGCTCGCTGCCGGCAAATGCGTGCGCCACTGGCGTTGCGTGTCCGGCCAGGGAATGAATCGCCGACTCCGCGCGAGGCCGTGTTTCAAAACTGACCATGTGAACTTCGACCAGTGCTCGGCGGAGTATGCCGCGAGCCGCGCAGCTTGTTCGGGGAATGCGGGCGCGAGTGCTTCCTCCATCATCGCAAGGTTGTCGCCTTTCGGATTGAGCACCTCGCAAAAGATTTCGCGCGGGCGCAGTGGAAGCACTTTCACAAGCACCGCTTCGAGAATTTCGCGATCGTGGAATGGCAGGAACGGCGCGACCGCCACATAGACCGGGATCCCTGCTTCCGCCGCCTTCTCAAGCATTCGCAGCCGCCGCGTCGGAGCGGCAGCTCGCGGTTCGAGCGCGCGGGCGAGTTTGTCGTCGAGGTGCGGCAATGACGTGCCGAGCACGACTTGTTTCGGGTGCGCGGCGAGCAAATCGAAGTCGCGCTCGACGAGAACTGAGCGCGTTTGAACACGGACTCTGTGACCGGCTTCGAGCAGGAGTTGAAGGCATTGGCGCGTGAGTTTGTGCTTCGCTTCCGACGGCGTGTAGCAGTCGGTGAGAAATGACATCAGAATCCATCCGTCGCCCCACTCGGTTCGCTTGGCGCGGTCGGGCGTGAAGTTGCGGAGCTGGCCGCGCTGCGCGA
>JANXSB010000390.1 GCA_025352865.1 Chthoniobacter sp.
TTTCGTGCCTTGCGCGAAAGCGGAGAGCGTGGAAAAAAAACCGGCGGTGAGGAGGAGGGGGATGCGGGCGTGCACGCCGGGCATTCCGCGTGGCGGAACGGCGGAAGTCCAGCCTTCACCACTCACATTTTTGTGAACCGCGCGTAGCCCGCGGCTTCCGCCTCCAGCCGCGCGCGCAAGGCGGCATGCGGGTTTGCGGGCGATGGGGTGGTCGTGGCGGCGACCATGAGGCGCACCACTCCGGCCACGTCATCGGCGGAGACAAACTCGCTCGCGATTTGCAAATCGGGGCCGCAGTTGTGGTAGTTGCCGAGCGCCACGCAGAGCCCGGCGCTGCGGTAGCCGTAGAGCTGATAGGCCGTGGCCTCGCAGGTGCCGCCGCTCATCAGGCAGCGCTGCACAGGGATGTCCGCCTGCTTCGCGGTGGCCATGAGGGAGGCGGTCGCAGCGTCGTCGAAAATGGAAGTGCGATCCCCGACGCGGACGATCACACCCGCGCCCATTTTCGCCGGGCCGCCTTTTTCCGAACTCGTTTCCAGCGACACGACGGTGAGCGCAGTCGGCACGCGGCCCGACTGCGCGAGCCGGATCGCGCCGACAAAACCGACTTCCTCCGCGCGCGTGAAAAGCCCGTAGGCACAGGCTTCCGCGCCGGTTTTCTCCAGCTCGTGAAAGAGCGCGACGATGGCGGCGCAGCCGATCAGGTCATCGCACGCGCGGGAAAAAATGCGCCCTTCGCGCAACTCAAAAGCCGGCAGATCCCACATCGCAAACGCGCCGAAATCGCGCACCGGCGGATTTTTCTCCCGATACTCCGCGGGTACGCCGCCGAGGAATTCTTCGCCCACGTAGCCCGGATGATCCATGTGCGCAGCGAAGGCGTAGCGCGCCTCGCCCGCGCCCCGCCGGTAGCACGCGATGACGTTTCCAAACCCATCCTGCTCCGCCGTGACGTGCGGACACTGCGCGAGCTGCATCAGGATTTCCGCGCGTACCGCATCCTCGTGAAACGGCGCGGTCGGCTGGGCAAGGATGGAGCGGGTGATCTCGAGAAGGCGTTCGGTTTGCATGCGGGAAAAATTGAATCAGGAAAGCAGGAAAACAGGAACGCTCTGCAAAAGGTGATCAAGAAGCATGTCCGCCGGATAAGAAGGCGCAGCGATCTTTTCAAACTCGCCCGCTTCGCTTTCTCCGTTTTCCTGATTTCCTGCTTTCCTGATTATCCAAATGACCGGTTGGAAAGAATTCCGCTATCGCCTCGAAGAAGCCGGCTGCCGCCTGCTCATGTGGGCCGTGCCGAAGCTTTCGCGCCGCGCGTGCGCGCGGCTGGCGAATGGACTCGGCTCGCTCGCTTGCCTCGTGGATGCGCGCGGACGCGGCGTGGCGCTTTCCAATCTCGAATGCGTCTTCGGCGACCGCTACACGCCCGCGCAGCGCCGCAGCATCGCGCGCGCTTCGTACCAGAATTTCGTCCGCACCATGCTCGATCTTTTCTGGATGCACCGCGCGTGGCCCGCCGACGGCCCGCACTGCGCGCAGCTCGAAGGTTTCGAGGCCATCCGCGCACAACTCGCGCGGGAAAAGCGCGGCACCGTTTTCATGTGCGTGCATCAGGGCGATTGGGAATGGGCGAGCGTCGCGTGCGGACTGCTCGGTTTTGGCAACGTCGTGGTCGCCGAGAATTTTAAGAACCCGCGCCTCACCGGAATCTTCAAAGAACTCCGGCAGGTCTCCGGCCAGACGATCATCGCGCAGGAAAACTCCATCCTCCGCATGCTCAAGACCGTGAAGCGCGGCGGCGCGACCGGCATGCTCATCGATCTCAACCTCCGCCCCAGCCAGGCCGCCACGGTCATCGAGGGCTTCGGCCTGAAAATGTGCGTGCCGCTCATCCACGCCGTCCTCGCCCAGCGGGCCAATGCGCTCCTCGTGCCCGTGGAGACGCAGCCGCAGCCCGACGGCACATGCCGCGTCATCGCGCATCCCGGCGTCGTGTGGCCCGAGGGTGCGAGCGTCCAGCAGATCGCGCAATGCTGCTGGGACGCGATGGAGCCGATCATCCGCGCGCGCCCGGAGATCTGGCTCTGGCCGTACAAACATTTCCGCTACCGCCCGCGCAACGCGACGCGCCTGTATCCCGCGTATGCGAATGAGTCGGCGAAATTTGAAAAGCTGCTGCGCACAACCGCGGGCGGCGAATCGTTTGACAAAGCGCGCTGACGCCCCTTGCATACCGGCCTTCCATGAAAAAACTCCTCACCCTTCTCGCACTTTCCGCGGGCCTTTCGCTGCTCGGCGGCTGCGCCAATGGCCCGCTCCGTTCCGCATTTGGCCCTTACCACGTCACCGCCTACAAGCCGCACAATCCGAATGCCGTGCGCGTGAAAGTTTCCAACTCCACGGAGAACATCTACGTCATGGAAGGCGACCGCTGTCTCATGGCCGTGCAGGGCTGCGTAGGCGAGCACGGCTCCACGCATGTGGGGAACCACTCGATCATCTCCAAGATCAAAAACAAGCGCTCCGGCAGTTTCGGTTTCAGCCGCAGCGGAGCGCCCGCGGATATTCATAAAGGCCAGTCTGTCGATGTCGGCTACCCGATGGCCTATTGGTGCGAATTCGAGCCGTCCTACGGTTTTCACCAGGGCTTCGTCTGGTCCATCCCGCGCACGCATGGCTGCATCCGCATGCACAAGGAGGCCGCCGCGCGCTTCTTCCAGCTCGTGAAAATCGGCACGCCCGTGAACATCGCCACCACCCAGCCGGAGGACGCGACCATCGGCAAAACCGTGCGCCGTCTCGATCAGCGCAACGACCCCGATCCGCCCACGTCGCTGCTCATGTCCGACCGCTATTTCGTGGATCCTCCCGGCCCGCTGCTCATCGAGCAGTAAGCCAGCTTTGCCCTCGTAATCGTAATCTTAATCCTAATCGTAATCCTCCGTTAGCCGGTGGGATTGGGATTACGATTAGGATTAAGATTACGATTACGAACATGACCACACCCGCCGCACCCGCCAAACGCGTCAACCTCCGCACGCCCGATGTCATGGCCGCGGTGCAGGCGCAGG
>JANXSB010000426.1 GCA_025352865.1 Chthoniobacter sp.
CTGCCGCATCGGAGCCTACGCGCTGACCGGCGGATGCTCGAAGATCGTGCAGGACGTGCCGCCTTTCATGATCGCCGACGGCAACCCCGCGAAGGTCCGCAGCTACAACAAAGTCGGTCTGGAGCGCCACGGTTTCAGCGAGGAGGCGCAGAGGGGCGTGAAGGAAGCCTACCGGCTCATCTACCGCTCGGCGCTGAACCTCCAGCAGGCGGTCGAGCAAATCCGCGCCGACCTGCCCGAGACACCCGAACTCACGCGGCTCGTCGCCTTCGTCACGAGCAGCCCGCGCGGCATCATCAAATAATTCCCGCGTGAGTGGTGGGGTGGCTGGAAAAAATACTGTCATCCTTCGACTGCGCTTCGCAAAGCCGAAGCTCCGCTCAGGATGACAGCGGTTTTTGCCGCCCGCCCACCGCGCGCGGATGCCGCTTGCCGATTCGCGCGGCAGCGCCTAGCAGTGGCGCGCATATGGCAGGACGATTGACAGTGCTCACCGACGACCGACTGGACGTGCTGCGTCCGGTCATTGATGCGCGGGTGAAAGCGACGGCGGAACTCGTGGGCGAAGGCGCGTTCGATGAGTTTTTCGACCGCACCATGCGCGCCCATCTCGTGGATGCGCTGGCCGGCGCACAGGCGCACGAGGGCACCGTGTGGCTGCTCGACAAGACGCGCAGTTTTCTCGTCCCGCGCTTCAACTCGGGACCGCACGCGGAAAGTTTCGTGGGAAGCTTCCGGCAAAGTCTGCGCTCGGGAATGATCAGCATGGTCGTGGCGACGGAGCAGCCGGTCTGCGAAAATGATGTCCGTGAAAATCAGCAGCAGGACAAGTCGCTCGACCAAAAGCTCGGCCTCGCAACGTGCGCGATGCTCGCGGTGCCGTTTTATTTTGCGGGCGAATTGCGCGGCGTGATTTCCGCCGTGCGGCTAAAGGGGCCGAACGAACCCGCGCCGGTGCCGCCGGGTTTCACCGCCGAAAATCTGGCCACGCTCCAGCTCGCGTCGTCGGTGCTCGCGCGGATGATCGAGCACCAGCTCATGTCGCTCGCGCTGGGCCGGGAGGAATTCCGATGAAGACGTGGATCACGCCGGAGGACGCGCTCGCCGCGATTCGCGAGGGCCGCGGGCGCGGGGTGAAGATCGCGATTCTCGATTCCGGCGTGGAGGCCGCGCATCCCAAGCTCGGCGGACTCGCGCTCGTCGATGACATCGCGATCGTCGAGGACGGGATGAAACTCAAAGTCGTCCCCGGCGACGGGCGCGATCTTTTCGGCCACGGCACGGCGGTCGCCGGAATCATCCGCGAGACCGCGCCGGAGGCGGAAATCGGGAGCATTCGCGTGCTCGGCGAATCGCTCTCCGCGCGGACGGCGATCATTCTGGAAGGCGCGCGACAGGCCATCGAGCGCGGCTATCACATCCTCAATTGCAGCCTCGGCTGCGGCGTGCCCGAGCATGTGCTGAAATACAAAAGCTGGGTTGATGAGGCGTATTTGAAAGGCGTTCACGTCGTTGCGGCGTGCAACAACCAGGACTCGTCGCGGCCCGAGTGGCCCGGCTTTTTCACCTCGGTGATGACCGTGAACATGGCGCGCACCGAGCAGAATGGAGAGCTTTTCTACAAGCCGGGGCACCTCGTGGAATTCGCCGCGCGCGGCGTGGATGTGGACGTGCCGTGGTCCGGCGGCGGGATGAAAAAAGTGACCGGCAGCAGCTTCGCCGCGCCGCGCGTAGCGGGCATGCTCGCGTGCCTGCTCTCAGAAGTGCCGCGCATCACGCCGCTCCAGGCGAAGGCGCTCTTTCACCGGCTCGCGCGCCCGTGGACGCGGGAGGTCACCGCGTCGAACGAACGTCCCGCTTAGCGCTCCGCGGCGGAGATCGCGCTCGTGATGAGCCGGCACTCGGCATCGGAAATTTTCGTGAGTTCGCGATCCATCGAATGATCGGCGGCGAGCCCGCCGAGCACCGCCAGCGAGCCGGGATTCCGCGTGCTCTCGATCACTGGCCACGCCTGCCCGCGCCGCGCCCAGTGGCCCGCGGCGGCTTCATCCCAGACGATGAGCGGTTCCATTTTCAGCGCCGCGTTTTCGATCCGCCACGCGCCGGTCTGGACGATCAGATTGCGCGCCTCCGGCGGGACGAGGGTCTGGCGGAAAGTGCCGTCGCGCTGGAATTCAATCGTCACGATCCAGCCGCCGCCGCCGCCGTCCTCCGGCACGCCCGCGTAACGCCACGCGCCGACCACATCGCTTTCCACCACCGCCCGGTGC
>JANXSB010000459.1 GCA_025352865.1 Chthoniobacter sp.
AGGTCAAAGGTCGCGGCAAAAAGAAAAAGAAGAACCCCGGGCTCATGCTCATCGACGATCCCAGCTCGCGTCAGGCCGAGGCCTTCCGCTGCCTGCGCACCGCCCTTTCCCTGCTCCCCGAGGGTGCGCCAAAGGTCGCGCTTTTCACCAGCGCCGTACCCGGCGAAGGCAAGAGCTTCTGCTCCGCGAACTACGCCACCGCGCTCGCCCAGCAGAATCTCCGCACCCTCATCATCGACGCCGACCTGCGCAAACCGGGACTCGGCGCCATCTTCCCCACGCCGGACGGCGTGGACGGCCTGAGCGACGTGCTCAGCGGAAAGTCCAGCTTCGACGCGGCGTGCCATTCCACGAAAGTGAACTGGCTCACCTTCATGCCCGCCGGCAACCGCAACGCCAGCCCGCTCGAACTTTTCGCCGACGAAAGATTCGCCAGCCTGCTCCGCGAGGCCCGCGAGAAATTCGACCGCATCGTTCTCGACACCGCGCCGATCAACGCCGTCAGCGACACTCTGCTCATCGTCAAACACACCGACGCCACCGCCTTCGTCGTCCGTGCCCGCCACACACCCGAGCGCACGCTGAAGCGCGCGCTGCAGACGCTCGACGCCGCGGACGCCGCGCCCGCCGGCTTCATCCTCAACCGCCTCCCCTCGCGGCTGGCCGGGTACTACTATTACGACGCGGGGAATTATTCGAGCGCCGGGGTCTATGGAACCTGACGACCCCGGGCTCGGGCTGAAGGCATGAGCACACCCGAACCGCCCGCCGGGCTTTCGCTCAAACAGCGCACGCTGCGCGGTTTCCTGTGGACCGGACTGGAGGGAGCCGCGCGCACGCTCATTCAGTTTGGCGTCCTCGCGCTGATCGCCCGGCGGCTTTCTCCCGAGCAGTTCGGCATCGCCAATGCGGCCCTCGTCGTCGTCGGCATCTCGACGATTTTTTCCGAACTCGGCGTCGGCCCCGCCATCGTCCAGCGCACACAATTGGAGGACGGCCACAGGAACGGCGCGTTCGTCATTTCGTGCGGCTTTGGGCTCCTCGTGGGACTGGTGCTCTGGCTGCTCGCGGGGCCCCTGGCAGCGATGTTGAAAATGCCGGACGTCGCCGGACCGCTGCGCGTGCTGGCGTGGGTTTTTCCCGCGACGGGTGCCGCCGTGGTTTCGCAATCGCTGCTCCAGCGCGAGATGCGCTTCGGCATTCTCACGCGCGTCGAACTGGTCGTGGTCGCGCTCGGCTACGGCCTGCCCGCCGTCCTGCTGGCGCACGCGGGCTACGGCCTCTGGGCGCTCATTTTCGCCTACCTCGGACAGATGATCCTGCGGAGCGTGCTCGTTTTTTTCTGCCATCCGTGGCGTCCGGGCCTGCGCTTCAGCCGGACGGCGTTTCGCGACCTGCTGCACTTCAGCGGCGGCATGACCATCGGCCGCGTGGCGAATTACGCCGCCAGCAATGGCGACAATCTCGTGGTCGGCCGCTACCTCGGCGCGGACGACCTCGGCATCTACGGCCGCGCCTACCAGATCATGGTCGCGCCCGCGGCGATGATCGGCAACGTGCTCGAAAAAGTCCTCTTCCCCGCGATGGTCAAGGTCAACCACGACGACGTGCTGCTGGGCCGCGCCTTCGTCCGCGGGCTCTCGTTGCTGGCCGTCATCATGCTGCCGGTCAGCGCGCTGATTTTCGTCCTCGCGCCGGAGATCATCGCGCTCATGCTCGGCCCGCAGTGGACCGGGGTGGTCGTGCCGCTGCAAATCATGAGCATCGCCCTCGTGGCGCGCACGAGTGTGAAAATGAGCAACTGCCTCATGCGGGCGCGCGGCGTGGTCTATCGCTGGGCCGTTTATTACGTCATTCACGCGCTCGGCATCGTGCTCTTTGCATGGGTCGGGCAGTTTTGGGGGCTCATCGGCGCGAGCCTCGGGGTCGTTTTGAATATCATCCTTTTCTTCCTCATCATGGCCGCGATGAGCCTGCGCTCAGTGCGGCTTCCGCTGCGGACTTTCGCCTCGATCTACCTCGCGCCGCTGACCCTGACCGCGCTGATTTTTCTCGGCACCCACGTCACCGCCGCCTGCCTGCGCTCCGCGGCCCAGCCGACGCTCGCCGTCCTCGCCGCCGGCTGCGGTAGTGCCGCGCTCATCACCGCGGCGGCCATCGGCATTTTCCCCGCGACCTTTCTCGGCCCTGACGCCGCCGCACTGCGCGACCGTTCGCGCCAGTTCCTCGGCCGATTTTGCGGCAGCCGCACATGAAACCGCCCGCATCAGAAATCAGCACCGCCGTGCCAAAACCCGCGGCCCCGCGCCTGCAGGAGCTCGACGTGCTCCGCGGCCTGGCCGCTTTCGCGGTCATGCTTTTCCACTACACCATCCGCTACGCCGAGGTTTTCGCGCCCGGTGGCCCGCCCATGCACGCCAATCCGCTCGGCGAAAACGCGGTCCATCTTTTCTTCATGATCAGCGGCTTCGTCATTTTTATGACGCTGTCGAAAACGCGCACGGCCCTCGACTTCGTCGTCTCGCGCTTTTCGCGGCTCTATCCCGGCTACTGGGCGGCGGTGCTGCTTACCTTCGCTGTCATCTCGTTCGCGCCGCTGCCGGGCCGCACGCCGGGCGCGGGACAGGTGCTCGTGAATCTCACCATGCTCCAGTCCTGGCTGCGCGTGCCGCCGGTCGATGGCGTGTACTGGACGCTCTCCGTCGAGCTGTCGTTCTACGCCCTCATGCTCGCGGTTTTTCTCGCGGGCTGGCTGCGGCGTGTCGAGTGGCTCGTCGTCCCGTGGCTGCTGCTCGAAGGCGCGTGGGCTTTCCTCGGCCACCGGCACGACCTCCCGAAGATCGTCGAGATTTCGTTCCTCCTGAAATACGCGCACCTCTTCCTCGCCGGCATCCTTTTTTACCGGCTGCGGTTCGAGGGCTCCACGCCTGCGCGCCATGCGCTCCTCGCCTGCTGCTTCGCCGCGCACGCCGTCGTGCTCGGCCCGGTCGCCGCGCTTTTCGCCGCGGGCTTTTTCGCGGCGTTTTACCTGCTCGCCTTTGGCCGCCTCACATGGCTCGCCACGCGCCCGCTCGTTTTTCTCGGAGCTATTTCCTACAGCCTTTACCTCGTCCATCAAAACATCGGCTTCATCGTCCTGCGCGCGCTCGCCGCCTTTCCCCGGCCGCTGCAAATCGGCGCGGCCATCGCCGTGGCGCTGCTCCTCGCGAGCCTGCTCACCTTTGGCATCGAGCGGCCCGCGCTCCGCGGCATCCGCGCGTGGTACAAAGCCCGCCGCCTTCCGCGTCCCGCCAGCCCCGCGCTCGTGCCGGAGCCCGGATTTTCCCCACCCGAGTCGTGATCGCCACGCCGCCCATGAAAACGCACCCGCCCGCCGCTTTTCTCCTCCTCGCCACGCTGCTCCTGACCGCCGTGGCGCCAGCCGAGACCTATCATGTGAGCGACCGGAATGGCGACGACACCAAGGACGGCCTCGCCGCCGACACCGCGTGGAAAACGCTCGCGCACGCCTGCGAAAAAATCGCGCCGGGCGACACCGTCACCGTGCATGCGGGCGTGTACCACGAGCATGTGCGGCTGGAAAAAGCGGGCACCACGGAAAAGCCGATTCGCTTCACCGCGGATGCCGTCGCGAAAAACCGCGTCATCCTCACCGGCGCGCGCCGCGACATCCGGCAGGGCGACGTGATTTGGAAAACCGACGACGCCAGACTCGGCCTGCATTCGCTCAAGGTGGACGCGCGTCCGGCCCGCGTACTCAGCGATGAAACCGATCTCTTTCCCTACTCCAGCCTCGACGAGCTGAAGACCCTCACTCTCGCCGGCGGCGTGCCTGGGCCGGCGCGCGGCTTTGCCTACGATGAAAAGGAGAAGCGTCTCTTCGTGCGCCTGAGCGCGCGGGACGGAGCGCCCGAGCCCGGCGGGCACCACCTGAAAGTCGCCCCCGCCGGCACGAGCCGCCGCGCGGACAAACCGACCGACGCGAATTTTTCGGTCGCCACCGCCGGGCCCGCGAATGTCGTGCTCGAAGGCTTCACCTTTGAAACCCCCGGCCTCTGCGGCGTCGCCGTGACCGGTGGCGGCGTGACTGTGCGCGACTGCTGGTTCCTCGGCTGCCGCACCGGCCTCGCCGGGCGTCCGGCGGAGGACGGCAAAAGCACCGACGACGTGACCGTGATGCGCTGCGAATTTTCCGCCGCTCCGGTCTTTGCAGACGTGGAGGAAATCGCCGCCCGTGCGCGGACACCCGCCAGGCCCGGCGCGCTGCCGATCAAGCTCCCGCCTTACTTCTGGACCATCCACACCGGCGGCCCCGCCGCCTACGACTACGGCCTCGTGCTGAACGCCGGAGCGCGCTGGAAGATCCTCGGCAACTACATCCACGACACCGTGGACGGCCTCTCGCACTGGTCGCTGACGGACGCCAAGGACACCGAAATCGCGGGCAATACCTTCGAGCGGCTCGTGGACAACGCGATCGAAACCGGCAGCCACTGCGGCCGCCTCGACGCGCACGACAATTTCATCGCCGATGTCTTCCAGGCCTTTTCGTGGAATCCAAAAGACGGCCTCCCCTGGCCGGGCCCGCTGACCTTTCACCACAACACCGTCACCTCCACCGTGCGCGGCGCAAAACTCTGGGCCGCGCTCGGCCTGCCACCGAGCTGCTTCGAGCTGAACTGCATCGACGCGAACTGGGAACCGGCGCGGATGAAAGACGTGCCGACATCGCCGGTGAAAATCCCCGGCACCGGTCTGACCGCCTACAACAACACCATCCTCCTGCCGACTGGAGATTTCTTTTCCTTCACCGGCCTGCGCTACCGGCGCATCGAGGGCCTGCGCTTTTTCAA
>JANXSB010000479.1 GCA_025352865.1 Chthoniobacter sp.
GCACCGGCTCGGCAGCGAGCACCGCATCGCGAATCCGACCGTGCTCGGGCAATACCAGCACCTCCTCCACATCCTCGCGCACAAGCCCACGCTCGACGCGATGGACAGCATGAGCGTGACGTATCACCTCTTCCTCCAGGATCGCGTGGAGGACGCGCTGACCCGCTTCCACTCCGTGGATGCGAAGGCGCTGCCGGTGAAAATCCAGCACGACTACTTCCGGTGCTACGCGGATTTCTACGAGGGCAACCTCGCCGATGCGCGCGGCATCGCGGCGAACTACGCGGGGCATCCCGTCGCACGCTGGCGGAATCTTTTCGCCGAAGTCGGCTCGCAGCTCGACGAGATCGAGGGCAAGGCTGCGGCGAAGAAAGACGACGACAAGCCCGATCGCGAGAAGCAGCAGGCGGAACTTGCGGCGAGCGAGCCGACATTCGACTTCAAGGTGGAGAACAAATCGATCGCGCTGACGTGGAAGAATCTCGGCGACGTGACGGTGAACTACTACCTGATGGACCCCGAGTTCTCATTCAGCAGCAGCCCATTCGTGAGCCAGGATTCGGGCCGCTTCAGCATCATCAAGCCGAGCAGCAGCGCGAAGCACGCGCTGCCTGCGGGCAAGGACGCGCTCGACATCCCGCTGCCGGGTGAATTTGCAAAAGCCAACGTGCTCGTGGAGATCGTCGGCGCAGGACAGCGCAAGGCGCAGGCGTATCACGCGAACACGCTGAAGCTCACGCTCGCGGAAAACTACGGCCGCATCGAGGCGCTCGACAGCGGCACCGGCAAGCCCGTCGCGAAAGCCTACGTGAAAGTGTACGCGCGCCTGAACAACGGCACCGTGCGCTTCTTCAAGGACGGCTACACGGATCTGCGCGGACGCTTCGACTACGCGAGCCTGAATGCGCCGGAGAATCTGCGCCCGATGCCACTCGGCGGAGAAGCCGCGCCAGCGAACGGCCTCGACTACCAGATGCTCAAGCCTGCCGAACTCAATAACGTCGAGAAGCTCGCCATCCTGCTGCTCAGCGACACGAACGGCGCGGCAGTGCGCGAGGTGAATCCGCCGAGGAACTAAGCGAAGGCGCAAACGGAGCGCTGGCGTCCCCGCCGGCCACCTCGCTCCACGCGAAGCGTCCAATTTTCTTCCCGCAGGCATCCGGCTGTCGCAGCGCAAAACGCCAACAAAGTGGCGCTGCGCGCTATGCCCGTGGCCGCCGAGGACGACGGCGCTCCATGCGCGGCGCTCCACTCGCGCGCTTGCTCACCTCCGACATGATGGGTGAACTTTCATCCACCACGACTCACGGACCCCGATGCCCGCACCAAAACCCACGACCCAATGCCCAATCTGCGGAAAACCCGCGAATTTCGACACGCCGCCCGCCGGCCCGTTCTGCTCCGCACGCTGCAAGATGCTCGATCTCGGCAAATGGCTCGGCGAGGACTACCGGATCACCGAACCGCTGCGACCGGATCACTTCGAGGAATTCAACGAGGTCTTGGGCGACGGCTAGTGTCCTGTCCTCCAAATCCGCGACAGAATAAGCGGGGACAGTTACAGAGAACTCGGAACGCAATTCAGTTGCTAGAACGCGTCACGCACTTCGCGGACAGGACACTAGGGAAACGCTGATTTAATCCCCGGCCATCGAGAGAAAAACAGCGACGAACGGGCGGGAGGCGGGTTCAGCGGGCAAGGAAAAACAAAGCAGCCTCGCGCAGGAGGAATACGCCCGGAAAAAGAAGACCACGCGCCGGGAGAAATTCCTCGCGCAGATGGAAAGCGTCGTGCCGTGGGCGCGGCTGGTGGCGGTCATCGCGCCGGACTATCCCGACGGGCGGCGCGGACGGCCGCCCGTGGGCCTCGAGCGGATGCTGCGGCTTTACTTTCTCTCGCAGTGGTCTGCGCTGGCCGACGAGGCGCTCGATGACGCGCTCTATGACAGCCAGGCGATGCGCAGCTTTGCCCGCATCGACCTCGGCACCGAGAGCGTGCCCGACGCCACCACACTGCTCAAGTTCCGCCACCTGATCGAGCGGCACGACCTCGCGCGGAGCATCTTTGGGGAAATCGGCGCGATGCGCGGGCCGCGCGGCCTGCTCCTGCGC
>JANXSB010000553.1 GCA_025352865.1 Chthoniobacter sp.
CCCGGACGGCACGGAGTGCCATCCCTACCCGCGTTCGCGCGCGAGCAGGGGCTCGTGAATGCGTGCCGCGTGATTCTGAATCTGAACGAGTTTGCGTTTGTCGATTAGGGCGCGGTTTTTTGAAAACAGAACTGCGCGACAAACCAACACGCCTTCCCTACGGTGCGCGCCCGACATGCTTCGACTCATCAGCCTGCTCGGTCTCGTCGTCCTCATCGCGCTGGGGTGGGCGCTTTCCAATAACCGCGAGCGCTTTCCGTGGCGCACGGTGCTGTGGGGACTTGCGCTGCAATTCATCTTTGCGCTGTGCATTCTCAAGACGCCGGTGGGCGCGGCGATTTTCGCCGGCGCGCAGCAGGTGGTCGATCAACTCAATGTTTATGCAAACGAAGGCGCGAAGATGGTCTTCGGGCCGCTGGGCGATGCGGACGCGCTGAAGAAAACCTTCGGCCCATCGGGCGGGTTTGTTTTCGCGATCACGATCACCGCCACGATCATTCTCATCTCGTCGCTCTCGGCGCTGCTTTACCACTGGGGAGTGCTCCAGCGCGTGGTCGCGGGCATGGCGTGGGTCATGCAAAAGGCGATGCGCACCAGCGGGAGCGAGAGCCTCGCGGGCGCGAGCAATATCTTCCTCGGGCAGACGGAGGCCGCGCTGCTCATCAAGCCCTACCTCGCGCGGATGACGCAGAGCGAAATCATGGCGCTGATGACGACGGGCTTCTCGACCATCGCGACGGGCGTGATGGCGATTTACGCGGGCATGGAGGGGATGAGCGCGGGGCACATTCTCACGGCGTCGGTGCTCGGGGCGCCGGCGGGTTTGCTCATGGCGAAAGTGATGTTCCCCGAGACGGAGGCGAGCGAGACAGGGGAGCGGCATCATTTCAAGGTGCCGCGCACGGCGATGAACAGCATCGACGCGCTCTGCACCGGCGCGAGCGAAGGCGCGATGCTTTCCATCAATGTCATGGCCATGCTCATCGCCTTCGTCGCCGTGGTGGCGATGGCGGATGCGCTTTTCGTGTGGCCGCAGCACGCGCTGGGCATCGCGGACGCGGTCACGATCAAGCAGCTCCTCGGCTGGCTGAATGCGCCGTTCGCGTGGCTCATGGGCATCCCGTGGAAGGACTGCGGGTTCATTGGTCAGGTGCTCGGCGAGCGGGTGGTGCTCAATGAATTCGTCGGCTACCTCGACCTGTCCCGCTACGTGGCCGCGCACCCCGGCTCGCTCGACGGGCGGAGCGTCACGCTCGCGAGTTACGCGCTGTGCGGCTTCGCGAATTTCTCGAGCATCGCCATCCAGATCGGCGGCATCGGCGCGCTCGCCCCGGAGCGGCGCGGCGACTTCGCGAAGATCGGCCTGCGCGCGATGATCGCGGGGCTGCTGGCGTGCTACCTTTTTACCTGCGTCGTCGGCATTTTGCTGTGAAAGGCGCGCGCCTGAGCCGGTGGGAGCATGGGGCGCTCGACACCCCGGCGGGCATTCGATAGGCCATCGGGTGCTCCTGCATGAACCAGCTCTACTACGGCGACAATCTCCTCGTCCTCCGCGATCAGCTCGCGGACGAAAGCGTCGATCTCATCTACCTCGATCCGCCTTTCAACTCGAAGCGCGACTACAACCTCCTTTTCAAGTCGCCGAAAGTAGCGCAACCGTCCTCGGTTGCGTCCCCAGCCGGAGGCTTGGGTTACAGCGCCGCGCAGATCGAGGCTTTTCTGGATACATGGCATTGGACGCAGGAAGTGACGGAGCGCGAATACGAAGACGTGCTCAAGCAGAAGAACACCGATGTGGCGCAGATGATGAAGGCGCTCGTCGGCTTCCTCGGGCGCAACGACATGACGGCTTATCTGGTGATGATGGCCGGCCGTCTGCTGGAGCTGCACCGCGTCCTCAAACCCACCGGCTCGCTCTATCTCCACTGCGATCCGACCGCCTCGCATTATCTCAAAATCGTGCTCGATGCGGTCTTCGGGAAGCTGAACTTTCGCGGCGAGATCGCGTGGCGGAGAACCGGCGCGCACAATTCCGCGAAACGCTATGGCGCAAACCATGATGTCATCTTCTTCTACACGAAGGACCGGTCGTGGACGTGGAACCAGCAGTTCACTCCCCTCTCGGAAAAGACGATCAAGAAGAACTACCACTATGAGGATGCGAAAGGCCGGTTCCAGGTTTCGGACCTGACTGCTAACAAACCGGGCGGCGATGTTTCCTATGACTGGGTAACACCCACGGGACAGGTCGTTCGACCTTACAAGGGTCGCTATTGGGCTTACTCAAAAAAGAA
>JANXSB010000561.1 GCA_025352865.1 Chthoniobacter sp.
TCAGTAGGGCGTGGAGACGACCGCCTTTCCCGCGCCGAAAACATACGCCAGCGTGCCCGACGTGATCTGCTGCTCGTTGAGATACGGCGTCACGTAAATGTCCGTCGCGCCGATGAATTCCTTGAGGTCATCGAGCGACACAAAGCGGTTGTAGAAAATGACGTGCTCCTTCACCCCGCGATCCTCCGCCAGCCGCTCCAGCCCGAGCCGGTAGCTCTCGCCCTCGCGCGCCACGAGATGCGGATGCGTGGCCCCGAGCACGAGATAAACCACGCCCGGATGCCGCCGCACAATTTCCGGCAGCGCCTCGATGACGTGCTCGATCCCCTTCCCCGGCCCGAGCAGCCCGAACGTCAGCAAAACCATCCGTCCCTCCACGCCAAACTGCGCCTTGTAGATGCTCGAATCCGCGAACGGAATATCCGGGATGCCGTGCGGGATCACGTCGAGTTTTTCCTCCGGCACCGCGTAAATCTCGCGCAACATCTCCGCACCTTTTTGCGCCATCACCACCACCCGGTCGCTGCGCCGCACCAGCTCATCCATCACCTTGCGCTGCGCGGGACTCGGCTCGCGCAAGACCGTGTGCAGCGTCGTCACCACCGGCATCCGCACCTCCTTCAGCAGCGCCAGCAGATGACTCCCCGCCGGCCCGCCGAAGATCCCAAACTCGTGCTGCACGCAGAGCACGTCCGCGTTGTTGAAGTTCAAAAAATCCGCCGCGCGCCGGTAGGAATCCAAATCTTTTTCGAGCAGTTCGAAGCGCACCCGCGGCGGATAGCGGTAGCCCTCCGCGCGGTCATTCATCGCCCCCGCAAAACAATCCGCGCCCGGCACCGCCACCGCGACCGCCTCGCACAGATCCGTCGTGAACGACGCAATCCCGCAGCGCCGTGGTTCGTAGCCGCCGAGGAAAGCGATGCGCCGTGGAAGTGTGCCTTCTATGATGATGACCTTTCGATGCGCGCATCATCACGCCGGATGCCGCAAACAACCAGAGTTTCCGCATGGCGGCTTCATCGCACGTCGCGCCTGCGCGAAAGGTGCATCTCTGCGAGTTGCGCGCGCGCCGCGAATCTTATTCACATGCTCCAGCAGCCAGTCGCCCCGAAATCCCGCCAAAGACATTTTACGCACAACGATTGACCGATTTAACCAAACTGATTAGCTCTTTTTCCTCCATGAAATTCACCCTCCTCACCTGCGCCCTCGCCCTTTTCACCCTCGCCTCCGCCCACGCGCAGACTGCGCCGCCGGAGGGTTTCACGCCGCTTTTCAATGGGAAGGATCTGACCGGCTGGCGGGGTGGCGATACGTTTGATCATCGCAAGGTGCTGGAGGCACCGCCGGAGATTCGCGCGGGCATTTTGGACAAGTGGACGAAGTCGATGCTGGAGGTGAATGCGAAGACGGGGAAGCCGCACTGGACGGCGGAAAATGGCGAGCTGGTGAATGACGGCTTTGGCGCGTATGCGACGACGGAAAAGGACTACGGCGATTTCGAGTTGCTCGTGGAATACAAGACGGTGCCGGACGCGGACTCGGGCATCTATCTGCGCGGGGTGCCGCAGGTGCAGATTTGGGATGCGACGAAAGGCGACCCGCGCAAGCTCGGCCAGGACAAAGGCTCGGGCGGGCTGTGGAATAACTCGCCCGGTGCGCCGGGCAAAGACCCGCTGGTGCTGGCGGACAAGCCGTTTGGCGAGTGGAATAAGTTCCGCATCGTGATGGTGGGCGCGCGGGTGAGCGTGTGGCTGAATGACAAGCTGGTGGTGGATCACGCGCTGCTGGAAAACTACTACGACCGCAAGACGGCGGTGCCGCGCAAGGGGCCGATCGAGCTGCAAACGCACGGCGGGGAAATCCGCTGGCGGAATATTTTCCTGCGCGAAATCGGCGCGGACGATGCGAATAAGATTCTCGCGAGCCACGGCGGCGAGGGGTTCAAGCCGGTGTGGAATGGGAAGGACTTCGAGGGCTGGGGCGGGCCGGTGGATCAGTACGAAATCAAGGACGGCTCGATCGTCTGCCGTCCGGAAAAAGGCGGGACGATTTATGCGAAGGACGAACTCACGGACTTCGTGGCGCGGGTGGAATTCAAGCTCCCGCCGGGCGGCAACAACGGCCTCGCCATCCGCTACCCCGGCGAGGGCGACACGGCCTACGCGGGGATGTGCGAGGTGCAGGTGCTCGACGATGACGCCGCCCAATACGCGAAGCTCGACCCGCGGCAGTACTGCGGCTCGATCTATGGGCAGGTCGCGGCGCAGCGCGGTTACGTGCGGCCGGCGGGCGAGTGGAACTTTTACGAAGTGACGGTCAAGGGGCCGACGATCCGGGTGGAGCTGAACGGGACGGTCATCAACGACGCGGACGTGAGCAAGATCACGCCGGAGATGTTCATGGCCGCGCATCCGCACCCAGGCAAAGACCGCCCGAGCGGCTTCTTCGGCTTCGCGGGGCACAGCGATCCGGTCGCCTTCCGCAACGTCCTCATTAAAAAACTCTAACCTCCACCCACCATGAACCCACCCAACGACTCCTCGCTCAACCGCCGCCTTTTCCTCTCCCGCTTCGCCGCCGCGCTCGCCGCCACGTCGGTCGCGGGCTTCCCGACCATCGTCCGCGCGCAGGCCGCGGACAAGCCGATCAAAATCGCGCTCGTCGGCTGCGGCGGACGCGGCTCCGGCGCGGCGGAGCAGGCGTTGAAGGCCGACAACTACGTGCAGCTCGTGGCGATGGGCGACGCCTTTTCCGACCGTCTCGAAACCGCGCACAAAAATCTCAAGGCCGGTGAAACGGGGGCGCGCGTGCAGGTCGAGGACGCGCAGAAATTCGTCGGCCTCGATGCCATCGACAAAATCTGCGCGATCAAGGACCTCGACGTGGTGCTGCTCACCACGCCGCCCGGATTCCGCGCCGAGCATCTGCAAAAATGCGTGGACGCGGGCAAGCACACCTTTTGCGAAAAGCCCTGCGCCACCGACGCGCCGGGCGTGAAGCGTTTCCTCGCCGCGACCGCCGCGGCGAAGGCGAAGAACCTCGGGCTGCTCTCCGGTTTCTGCTACCGCTTTGCCAATGGCGAGCGCGAGTTTTTCAAGCGCGTGCAGGCCGGCGAAATCGGCGACGTGCGCGCGGTCTATGGCTCCTACATGGGCGGCTCGCCGTGGGTCAAAGAGCGCAAGGAGGGCTGGACCGATCTCGAATACCAGCTCCGCAACTGGCTCTATTTCACCTGGCTCTCGGGCGATCACATCGTCGAGCAGGCCATTCATTCGGTGGACAAAATGCTGTGGGCCTTTGACGACGCCACGCCCGTCCGCGCGTGGTCCGTGGCCGGCCGGCAGCAGCGCGTGGAGGATCAGTTCGGGCACATCTTCGACCACTTCGCCGTCGGCTACGAATTCTCCGGCGGACGCATGGGCACCATTTTCTGCCGCCAGCAGCAGGGCACCTGGAGCAACAGCAACGAGAAAATTTTCGGCACGAAAGGCACCGGCGAGATCATCGCTTTCAAAAGCCAGGGCTACAAACTCATCGACGGCACCGAGTGGAAATACGACGGCCCGCGACCGGACATGTATCAGAACGAGCACGACGCCTTCTTCGCCTCGATCCGCGCCGGCAAGCCGCTCAACCTCGGCGAGAAACTCGCGCACTCCACGATGACCGGCATCCTCGGACGCATGGCCGGCTACACCGGGCAGGTCGTGAGCTGGGATGATGCGGTCGATTCCAAGGAAGACCTCCGCCCGACCGAGCCGCTCGACTGGAAAATGAAACTGCCCACGCCACCGGTCGCCATGCCGGGCCGGACGAAATTCATCTAGGCGCGCGAAACCTTCCGCACCATGACCCGCAAATCCTTTATCCAAGCGGGCGCAGCGACCCTCGCCACCGCCATGCTTTCACCCCTCGCCTCCTCCGCCGACGATGCGCCCGCGAAAAAGCGCGCGCTGAAAAAAGCCGTCAACCTCGGCATGGTCGCAGGCGGCACGTCCGTGGCGGATCGTTTCAAGATGATCAAGGACGCGGGTTTCGACGGCGTCGAGCTGAACCGCCCCGACGCCATCCCGCTCGACGAACTCGTGAAAGCGAGCGCGTCCGTGGGACTACCGGTCGCGGGCGTGATCGACACCGTGCATTGGGGCAAGCCGCTCAGCGCGAATGATCCGAAAGTCCGCGAGCAGGGCTTCAACGGCCTCAAGCTCGCGCTCGAAGAATCCGGCGAACTCGGCTGCGAGCGGCTCCTGCTCGTGCCCGCGGTCGTGAGCAAAGAGGTCTCCTACGCCGACGCCTACACGCGCTCGCAGGAACTCATCAAACTGGCCGTCCCCTACGCCGAGAAAGCGAAATGCCGCATCGCCATTGAAAACGTCTGGAACCAATTCCTCCTCAGCCCGCTCGAAGCCGCGCGCTTCGTCGATGAAATCGGCAGCCCGTGGGTCGGCTGGCATTTCGACATCGGCAACCTCGTCAACTTCGGCTGGCCCGAGCAGTGGATCCGCATCCTCGGCCCACGCGTCCTCAATCTGCACATCAAGGAATACAGCCGCAAAAAGCGCGACGCCGGCGGCCCCTACAAAGGCTTCGATGTCGAGCTCGGCGAAGGCGACAACGACTGGCCCGCCGTCATGCGCGCGCTCGACGACATCGCCTACCACGGCTGGGGCATCCTCGAAGTCCCCGGCGGCGACGCCGCGCGTCTGAAGTTCCTCGCCGAGCGCACCGACAAGCTTTTCCTCGGCTGAGGTTCCCACGTCATGCGCGCGCCCCGGCTTCTCCAGCTTCCCGCGCTCGGCTTCGTCCTTGGCCTTTCCGCCCTCGCGGAAAACGCCGCGCCGCCTGCGGATCAAGGCTGGATGCAGTGGCGCGGGCCTTTGGCCAATGGCGTGAGCGCGACCGCGAATCCGCCGGTGGTGTGGAGCGAGCAGAAGAATGTGCGGTGGAAAATCCCGCTGCCGGGCAAGGCGCACTCGTCGCCCATCGTCGTCGGCGAGCGCGTTTATCTCACGGCGGCGGTGCCGGTGGGCGAGGACTTGCCGCCGGTCTATGACAATGCGCCGGGCGCGCACGATGGCGTGCCGGTCACGCATCGGCATCAGTTTGTCGTGCTCGCCGTCGAGCGCAAAGACGGGCGCATCGCGTGGCAGAGGGTGGTGCGCGAGGAGTTTCCCCACGAGGGCGGGCATGTCACCGGGAGCCTCGCGTCGAACTCGCCGGTGAGCGACGGCGAGCGCATCTACGCGTTCTTCGGCTCGCGCGGGCTTTACTGCCTCGACTTGAAAGGCGCGGTACTGTGGCAGCGCGACCTCGGCAAAATGCAGACGCTTCACGCGCACGGCGAGGGCAGCTCGCCGGTGCTGCACGGCGACACGCTCATCGTCTGCTGGGATCACGAGGGCGAGTCGTTTCTGTATGCATTCGACAAGCTCACCGGCAAGCAGCTCTGGAAGGTTCCGCGCGACGAAAAGACGGACTGGTCCACTCCCCTCGTCGTCGAAATCGACGGTCACGCGCAGGTCATCGTCAGCGCGACGAAGCGCATCCGCGGCTACGACCTCGCCACCGGCGCGCAGCTTTGGGAATGCGCGGGCCTCACCGACAATGTCGTCTCCTCGCCCGTGTTTTGGAACGGCCTGCTCATCGTCGGCAACAGCTACTACGAGCAAGCCATGCTCGCCATCCGCCTCGCCGGCGCGAAGGGCGACCTCACCGGCACCGACGCCGTGGTCTGGCAGCTCCACCGCCTCACGCCCTACGTCTCCTCGCCCCTGCTCTACGGCGACACGCTTTACTTCCTGCGCCACAATCAAAACATCCTCGTCCGACTCGATCCCGCCACCGGCGAGGCGCGCGGCGAACCCATCCGCCTCAATGGCATCCGCGATTTCATCTTCTCCTCGCCCGTCGGTGCGGCCGGGCGCATTTACGTCACCGCGCGCGACGGCACGACCATCGTCATCAGTCACGATCGGGAAAACGCGCCGCTCGCCGTGAATCACCTCGACGATTCCTTCAGCGCGTCCGCCGCACTCGCCGGCGGGGAGCTGTATCTCCGCGGCGAGCACTTCCTTTACTGCCTCTACGAGAAATAGTGCGTTGCGCCCCGCGCCGCCGCTCGCTACACGAAAAGCCCGCTTCATTTCCCAACCCTCAACCCACACCACCTCATGTCCTGCTACCATCCCTCCATCGAAGGCGCCCAGCACGGCGGCAAACCGCTCGCCGACTTCCTCGCCTACGCCAAACGCAGCGGCGCCGCGGGCGCACAGCCGAGCAACTACCACCTCCAGGGCGGCAAACTTTTCAAGAGCGCGAAGGAAATCCGCAACACCTTCGCCGACGCCGGCCTCGCGCTCGACGGCATCTCGGCACACTGCCCCATCTGGGTCCAC
>JANXSB010000579.1 GCA_025352865.1 Chthoniobacter sp.
CGCAGATCGATCTGCTTGCGCCCCATCTTTACCTGGATGCGCCCATCCTGCGGCAGCCGCTTTTCCGCGATGGACATGGAGCCCGTCATGATCTTCAGGCGCGAGATGATCGCGGTCTGGAGTTTCTTCGGCGGGTTCTGCATTTCGTGCAGCACGCCGTCGATGCGGAAGCGCACGCGAAAACGCTTTTCCAGCGGCTCGAGATGAATGTCCGACGCGCGCATGTTGTAAGCCTCGACGAGCATCATCGACACCATCTTGATGATCGGCGCATCCGCCGTGTCCCCCTCCGCGCCGCCCGACCCGCCCTCGCCCGTGATCTCGATCTCACCGCCGAGCCCCGCGGCCAGCTCATCCGCCGCCTCGTCCGCTGTGCCGTAGTATTTCCGAAAGGCCAGCCCGATGGCGTCGGGCGTCGCGCAGACAAATTCCAAATCGCGGTGCAGCAGGTGATGCAGCGAATCGAAGGTGTCGAAATTCAGCGGGTCCGCCGTGGCGATGACCAGGCCCGTTTCCGAAATCGCCAGCGGGATCACCTTGAAGCGTTTCGCCAGTTCGCGCGGCACCATCTGGATGAGATCCTCCGGCACGGAAAACGCGCCGATGTCCACGAAATCCATCGCCGCGTGCGAAGCTAGCGCCTTCGTCACGTCCTCCTGCGTCACGATGCCGTGCTCGATGAGCACGTCCGGCACCGTCTGGCCTTCCTTTTTTTCCACGCGCGCCCGTTCGAGCTGGGATTTGGTGGCGAGACCGTTTTCGAGAAGGATTTCGAGGATGTATTCGTCGTTCTGAGCCACGGGTGGGAGAGGTGAAAATGGAGGGCGGGAGGTGGGGCGAAGTGCGGCGTGCAATTAAGGGAGCGCCCCCGGCGATGTCAAAGCTCATCGCGGAAAATTGAAACCTGAAACTTGAATCCTGAGTTTCGGAAACCGGGGCCGCTCACCAACTCAGGTCTCAGCTCTCAGCCTTCAGGTTTCAACATGGCCAGCTCCTCCAGCCCCACCTCCACCGCCAGCCGACTGTCCGCCGGAGTGATCCGCTGCGGCGCGCGACCCGCGTTGATGCACGCGGCGAAATCATCCAGTTCGTCCTGATAGCCCGACGCGTCGGCGAGCGGCACCGGCTCCGCTTTGCCGTCGCGCAAAAGCGTCAGCGCCTTCGCATCCACCGCGATGTCGTGAACGAGCGTGCCCTTTTCCATGACCAGCCGGAAGGCGTGGCGAAACGCGCCGCCATTGCGATCCCACGCGCCGTGCAGATGCACGCTCGGCCCGCCGGCGTAGCGCCATGCAGCGTCTATGACCATCGGCAGTCCGCCCGGCACAAGCCCGCTGACGGCGATGGATTGCGGACGCCCGAACCACCACAGCGCCACGTCCACATCGTGAATGTGCATATCGAGCACGCCGCCGCTCTCCGCGCTTTTCATCAGCCAGTCGTCGGCGCTCCACATCGGCGCGGCACTGCTGCGGTGAAAGCTCGCGTACTGCGGACGGCCAAACTCGCCGCTCGTGAGAAGCTCATGCGCCTTCACGTACTGCGGCCAGTAGCGCAGGCAGTGGCCCACCACGAGATGCCGCCCGCACTCGCGCGCCGTGCGCTCCATCTCCGCGCACACATCGAGCGAGAGCGACATCGGCTTTTCGCAAAAGACATGCTTGCCCGCGCGCAACGCCGCCAGCGTCAGCGGGCCGTGCAGCGGCGTGGGCATGCAGATGTCCACGGCGTCCACATTCGGGTCGGCGATCAAATCCTCCGCACGCAGATACGTGGCGATGCCCGCGAGATCGACGTGCCCCGCCGCCTGATCGCCGATGTTGAATTCCTTCCCCGCCCAATCGCCCGCGAGCATCTTCGGGCTGCGCGCGCTCACCGCCGCGAGTTCCGCGACCGCGCTTTTTCGCCAGCAGTCGAAATGCACCCGCCCCATCGCGCCGAGCCCGATGAGTCCGATGCGCGCTTTCTTCATGCGTGTGGAAAACCGCCGCCGTTACTTCGCCGCCGGCACCTCTGCGGCCGCCGCCTTGGCTTTCGCCTCAGCCTCCGCCTTCGCCTTTGCCTCTGCGGCAGCTTTCGCCTTGGCCTCAGCCGCCGCCTTCGCCTCCGCGGCCAGCACCACCCAAGCATCCTGTGCCTTTTTCATCTGCGCGGCGTCCAGCCCGAGCGCCTGCAGCACGCCCGTCGCCATCAGCTTGTCGCCCTCCGGGTTCATGTGGACACCGTCGCCCGTCAGCACCTTTTGCCCCGGCTTGTTCTCCGCCTTGATCCGCTCCTGAAACATTGCGTTCAAATCCGCCAGCCGCAGTTTTTTCTCCTTCGCCAGCGCGCGCAGATATTCGTTGAAAGGCGCGAGCTTCGCATTCTCCGGGCTGTCCAGATTTTCGTGGACACCGTCGCCGTCAGCATCACCACCTGAATCTTCGCCGCCTGCGCCTTGTCCACGATTTCCGCCATGTTCTTTTTGTAAGTCCCCCGCTCCGCCACCTTCGCATCGTAAGCCCCTTCCACCGCCGCCGCCGTGTCATCCAGCGGCACGCCACCCTTGCCGTGCCACACATCATTCACCCCGCAGCTCAGCGTCATCCATTGCGGGTTTTTGGAAATCACATCGCGCTCCAGCCGCGCCAGCATGTCGTTGGATTTGTGGCCGCCGATCCCCGCCGGCACCGGCTC
>JANXSB010000641.1 GCA_025352865.1 Chthoniobacter sp.
GCCGACTTCCACGACGCCGGGGCCGAGCTTAATGTCCGTGCCGCGGCCCGCCATGTTCGTGGAAATCGTCACGCTCCCCGGCTGCCCCGCGCGCGCGATGATCTCGGCTTCCTGCAAATGGTATTTCGCATTCAGCACCGCGTGCGGAACCTTCTCACGCTTGAGCATGCGGGAGAGCACTTCGCTCGACTCCACGCTCGCCGTGCCCACGAGCACCGGCTGCTGCCGCGCGTGCGCGGTCATGATTTCCTTGACCACCGCGTTGAATTTTTCGCGGCGCGTCTTGTAGATGAAATCATTCATGTCCTTCCGGATGCACGGCTGATTCGTGGGGATGACGGAGACGTCGAGTTTGTACACGTCGGAGAACTCATTCGCCTCCGTCTCCGCGGTGCCCGTCATGCCCGCGAGCTTCGCGTAAAGGCGGAAGTAATTCTGAATCGTGATCGTCGCGAGGGTCTGCGTCTCGCGGTCGATCTGCACGCCTTCCTTGGCCTCGACGGCCTGGTGCAGTCCGTCGCTCCAGCGCCGTCCGGTCATCTTGCGCCCCGTGTTTTCATCCACGATGACGACCTTCCCCTCCTCGACCACGTACTGCACATCCTTCTCGAAAAGGCAGTAGGCGCGCAGGAGCTGCGAGATGTTGTGGATGCGCTCGGACTGGTGATCGCAGAAGGCCTGGCGCTTCGTCTTCTCCTCGATCTTCTGCGCGTCGGTGAGCGACGTGTCCTGATCGATCTCGGCGAACTGCGTGATGAGATCCGGCAGCACGAAAGTGTCCGGGTCGTCCGGGTTCATAAAGAGCCGTCCCTGCTCGCTGAGGTCGGCCTCGTGCGCGCGCTCGTCCATGACAAAAAACAGCTCCTCCTTGAGCGCGAAGAGTTCCTCTTTCCGCGTGTCGGTGTGGAAGGAAAGATCGGCCTTGTCGATGGCCTTGCGTTTTTCGTGATCTTCCATCGCGCGCAGGAAGCCTTTGCTGCGCGGCTGGCCGAGTTTCACCTTGTACATCGTGGTGCCAAAGTCCTCGGTTTTCTTCTGCTCCCACAGCGCCTCGGCCTCGGAGGCGAGCCGGTTGCAGAGCATCGTCTGCTTTTTCACGAGCTGGTCCACGAGCGGTTTGAAAGTGTCGTACTGGTGCGTGGAGACCGTCGCCGGGCCGCTGATGATGAGCGGCGTGCGCGCCTCGTCGATGAGGATCGAGTCCACTTCATCGACAATCGCGAAGTGGTAGCCGCGCTGGACCTGCTGCTCCTTCGACGTGGCCATGCCGTTGTCGCGCAGGTAGTCGAAACCGAACTCCGAATTCATCCCATAAGTGATGTCGTTGTAATACTGCGCGCGCCGCTGGTCGGGATACTGGTCGTGCTGCAAAATGCCCGTCGTCAGCCCGAGAAAACCGTAGAGCTGTCCCATCGTCTCGCCGTCGCGCCGGGCGAGGTAGTCGTTCGTGGTCACGAGATGCGCGCCGCGTCCGGTCAGCGCATTGAGATAGAGCGGCAGCGTGGCGACGAGCGTTTTGCCCTCACCGGTGGCCATCTCCGAGATCATCCCGCGATGCAGGCACATGCCGCCGATGAGCTGCACGTCGAAGTGGACCATGTTCCACGTATAGGGCTGATCGCAGACGGTGAAAGTGCTGCCGACCATTCGCCGTGCGGCGTTTTTCACCGCGGCGAAAGCCTCGGGCAGAATCTCATTCAGCGCGCGCTGCTGCTCGGCTGGGTCTTCGATCTTCGCGAGCCGCTCCTTCCACGCCGCCGTCTTCGCGCGAAGCTCCTCATCGCTGAGCTTCTGATACCCGGCCTCGATCTCGTTGATCTGCGCCACGAGCGGCCGCATTGCTTTCACGATGCGGGTGTTTTTCGAGCCGATGACCTTTTTGATAAGCCAGTTGATCATTGTAAAAAAAGTCGGGTGTCAGTGCGTGCGCGCGGGTCTTTGGAAAATTGGGAGCGCGACGTTACGTGCGAGTGTCCGTGGTGAAAACTGAAATCTCACCCACGCCGATTGGCGCGAGTCGGAGCGGCTACTTGCTCCCCGGCTTCACCGCCGGCGTGCCCGCGAGATCGGGCGGGAGCTTGTCCGCCTCAAAGGTCTCCACGTTGAGCTGCGTCAGCGAAACAAACGGGCAGCCGAAATCCGGCAGGTTCCCGCCGCTGCGATCCACGAGCGTCGCCACCGCCGCCACTACCCCGCAGATCG
>JANXSB010000658.1 GCA_025352865.1 Chthoniobacter sp.
GAGCCCGTGCCATCCACCGTCACATGGCTTACGCTGTTATCATTCTCGCCCAAAGTGAACCATCCGGCATTGGTGTTGATAGAGCCCCCGGCGGTGATGTTGACCGTGCCATTGCCGCCGCCGTTGCCCGTGCGGAAGAAGTCGTTCCCGCCACCGGTGAAGGCGTTCAGGTGGGAATTTGGCCCAGTGACATTCAAAACACCCGTTGTGACACCGCCACCGCTGCCCACTCCGCCATCCGCCACATGCACCACGTTATTCACATTAACCGTGCCGGAATTCAAAGTGAAGACTCCCGAACCACCGTTCCGCCCGACATACAGGCCCGTGCCAACAGTCACCGTGGAGTTTCCAGAAATCGTGGCCGTCCCCGTGGTCTGGCGCGAATGCCCGTTGTCATCAATGCCCACGTACAGCTCACTCCCGGTTGTGAGCGTGCCACCCGCCATGTTGAGCACACCATTGCCTCCTTCATGACCGAAACCGATCCAGCCTGCGGAACTCACCGTGCCGCCGGACAGATTGAGCGTGCCGGTGGCGGGTGTGGCCCCGCTGTTCCCGTGGCCGAAGCGAATGAAGTTGTTTTCGGAAAGAAGCGAACCTGCCCCGGAGACGGTCACAACACCACTGCCAGCGCTATTGGCCCCGTTATTGCCGCCGACATTGAATTGATCGGAGTTGGTGCGCGTAACGACACCGCCATTGCTAATCGTGAGGGAACCCGTGCCGCTTTCACCGATATACATGCGACCCGTATTGGTGGTGATCTGGGAGCCCGCCCCATCAACGAGGACATCGCCCTGAGAGCCGGGGTCAATAGCAGCCCGGAACCACCAGTTGTACAGCACCTTGCCACCCGTGGTGACGTTGAGCTTGGCGGTGCTGCCGCCTTTCCAGCCGAGCAGGAGGTCACCGCCGCCAGATGCGAGATGCTGGAAGGTGCCGCCATTGGAGACATTGATCGTCCCCAAGCCACCCGCGTTGCCGTTATTGTCCCGTCCGATTGTCGTCCAGCCAGCTACGCTAAAGGTTCCCCCGCTGATATTGAGGTCGCCGAAGCCTCTGTCGCGGGCAAGATTCAACTCACCGGCAATCGTCGTCGTGCTGCCAGCGCCCGATTGATTGAACACACCTATTGAGCCCGGGTTTTGGGCTATCGACAACTTAGCGGAATTGTCGTTAAAGACCCCGTTCGTCATGTTGACCGTCCCGCTTGCGGCGCCGCCCTCACCAAGGATCGTCCAATTGCCGCCACTCGTATTTAGAGTTCCTCCGTTGATGTTCACAACACCGGTGGCATTACCCCCGATGCGGAGTTCGTTCCCGGCATTAAGGATGCCGCCAGTGGCGATATTGACGGTGCCTGTCGGACTGTTCGCTCCGCCGGAATCCCGGCCGATACTTACTTCGTGGCCGGAGTTATTGACCACCGCATTGTTCACGATGTTGAGCGTGCCCGTGGCCAGCCCGTTCCAGCCGACGATAATTCCGGTGCTGGTCAGCGTCGTGCCTGCGCCTGAAAAGGTCGCCGCCCCCACGCTGCCATTGTTTTCACCTAGCGTGAACCAACCCGCATGGGTGTTGATCTTGCCGCCGCCCGAGACGTTCACCGTGCCATTGCCCCCGGACACGCCGACCCGGAAAAACTGATCCGCCGCGCCGCCCGTGAAAGCCTCGACGCTGCTATTGGCCCCGGTGATCGTCAGCGTGCCCGTGCCGCCACCGCGCCCCACTTCCGTAACCCCTGTCGAGCGGAGGCTGCCGTTGCTCACCGTGACATTGCCGGTCGCACCGTTATTGCCCACATATAGGTCACCTGTGGTCAGGACATCGGCGGGGTTTGTAAAATTAACATTCAGGTTGCCAGTCGCGCCTCCACCGGAGCCGACATGGATCCAACTGGAGCCAGTCAGGGTGCCGGCCGTGATATTAATGGTTCCCGTGCTGCCGACCCCCTCGGCGATCTGGATGTGATGGTTATTCAGGTTCAAACTGCCGCCCGCCTGCGTATAGGTGCCCGTCCCGCCGTTCCTGCCGACCTGCAGTTCACCAGTCAGGTTGACCGACCCATTGTTGGTAAAAGTGCCGACACTGCCAGCTCCGTCACCCAGATAAATGCTGCCCGAGCCGCCATTCATTGCGCCGCCGGCGTCGATGTTCAGCGTGCCGTTGCCGCCGCCTTGTCCGATGTTCATGTTACCCGTGCCGTAATTGAGCACCCCGTCGCTCTTGATATTCACCGTGCCCGTCCCGCCACCCAGCGCGGCGGGATTCGCACCGACACCCATTTGCACATTGTTCGTCAGCAAATCGACAATCGCCGTGCCGGCTGCGCCCGCGCCGTCACCGACATTCAGCACGCCCGTGCTCGAATCCACGCCCACACCCAATCCGCCGGCCGCCGCACCCGCACCCAATTTCAGCGTGCCATCCTTGAGGTCCACCTCTCCGTTGCCAGCCACCGCCCCGCTGATCTTCGTGCCCACGACCAAACCAATCGAAGCGCCGGTATCCAGCAACCCGCCGGTCTGAATCGTCAGAACCGCCAGGCCCGCGCCGCCCGTCCCTTCACCCACGCGCATTTCCTGATTCAGCGTCGTCTGCGTGAGGATGCCTCCGTCAATGGTCACGGAATTGCCCCCCGCGATCGCAAAGCCGCCAGCGCCCACCAGACCCGTAGGCGTGGACATGGACCCAACGGCCCCCCCGATGTCATCGTAATTAATCGAGTGGCCGTTATTGATCGTCACGCTGTCAGTCGCATAAGTATCCGGGGCGACGCCGCCCACGTCCCACGAGGCGGGAGCGCTCCAGTTGCCGCTGACCACAATCGAGTTGAAGGCGACGGCGCGCGCGATCTGGCTCAGGGAAACGGCGAGAATTGGGACAAGGATCTTGGCTTTGAGTTTCATATTCATGGTGGCTTTGAGTTTCATATTCATGGGAGATTTTGATCATCTAATAAGATGATTTGGCTTGTTCATACTTAGTTTTCACCCGACTGTCCAGAAAAATCTTTGCATCCGTTATTTCACCTTGCGACCCCACCGAAACGCTGGCCTTCCTCGCACCGTCCCCCTTTCACCCGCCATCCAGCGGACCCCGCACCGCCAGCCCCGGCTGATTCATCACATGCGTGTAAATCTGCGTCGTACTCACATCCCGGTGCCCCAGTAGCTCCTGCACTGTGCGGATGTCCCGCCCCGCCTCCAGCAGATGCGTGGCAAAACTATGCCGCAGCACATGCGGCGTCACCGGCTTCGCCTGCCCGGCCGCACGCCCCACGCCCGCGACCGCCCGCTGCAGCTCCTTTGGCATCCGCAGAAGCTCGTGTAAGTCTGCGTGGTCATCGGGAACTGGAGCGTGTCCGCATTTCGCCTCTCTAATTGACCCAGATGCCGCGATAGACGCGCTGCGGGGCGGGCTGGGGCTCGGTGCTGCGGGGGAAGCCGTGGCCGGGGAGGAGGCCGAGGGCGCTGAGGGTTTCGAGGTCGAGGCGGCCGGTGAGGGTGAGGCGGGTGGCGCGCTGGTAGGTGAGGAGCGCCTCCTCGGTGGCGAGGCCGGGGAGGCCGTCGATGATGTCGCGGTAGAAGCCGCGACCGGTGAGGCTGCGCTGGGCGCGGAGGAGGATCTGCTGCTGGACGGAGCGCGGGGCGGTGGCGTAGGGGGTGCGGGCGAAGAGGACGGGGAAGTCTTCGCCGGGCGCATCGAGCGGGGCGGGCGGGCGGACGACGGAGGGATCGCGCGCGGCCGACGGTGCGTAGGGCTCCGGGGTGATGCGGGCGTCGGGTGCGGTGGCGCGGCGTCGGGCTTCTTCATGCTCGAGAAAGGCGCGGTCGGTATCGTTGGCGGATTCGTCTTTGCGCAGGTCGGTGGGCGGCTTTTTCGCGGGCGCGAGTGTGGCGGCTGGGGCGGGCGGCGGGGCGACTTGCGGGGCGGGTTTGCCTGCGCCGGCGAGCGCGGCGAGCGTTTCCTTGTTGAGCGCGCCGGTGACTTCGAGGCCGTTGCGGATCTGGTAGCGGCGGATGGCGGCGGTGGTTTCGGGCGAGGCCTGGCCGTTGGCGTCGCCGTAGAAAAAGCCCTGGGTTTTCAACTCGCTCTGGACTCCGCGGAGCTGGTCGTCGGCGAAAGCGGCGGTGGCGAGAAGCAGCGGGAGGGCAAAGAGGGAGACGGTTATTTTCATCGCGGTGAACTCAGACGCGCGGGACGGCGGGCGCATTCAATGCGCGGTCTGCGCGAGTTTCTCGGGCGGCTTGGCCGGGCGCGGGCGCGTCTTCTGGTAGGTCATCACGCCCTCGGCGATGGCTTTGGCGAGGCGGTCGCGGTACTCGGTGTTGGCGATGAGGCGAGCGTCGAGCGGGTTATTGATGAAGCCGCCCTCGACGAGCACGGCGGGGCAGCGGGTGTGGCGGACCACGTAAAGTTCGCGGGCCTTGATGCCGCGGTTTGCGGCGTCGGTGCGGGTGACGAGCGAGGTCTGGATGTAGCCGGCGAGGTCTTCGCCCACGTCGGTGGATGCGGGCTCGGGTTTGTTGAAGAATCCGATCCACGTCCACGCGCTTTCCGGCGGCACTTTCGCGGTGGCGTAGAATGTTTCCACGCCCGTGGCGGCACTGTCGTGCGAGTGGTTGAAATGGATGCTGAGGAATATCGCGTTGTCGATTTTGTTGGCGATGGCGGCGCGCTCGGAGAGGGGGACGTAGGTGTCGTCGCGCCGGGTCAGGATGGTGGGGAAATTGAAAGCGCCGAGCAGTTTCTCGACGCGGAGTGCGAGGTCGAGGGTGAGGTCTTTTTCCTGGAGCCCGTTGCCCCGCGCGCCTTCGTCGATGCCCCCGTGGCCGGGGTCGATGACGACGGTGGCAAACGCGGGATTGAGCGCGGAATCGAGGCGGGTTTCGAGCGTCGGTCCTTCGTCGGGCGCGACGATGAAAGTCAGGCACCCACCCAGCACCACCAGACCGACGCATGGCATGGCGTTCCTCATGCGAAAAAGCTGGCACATTCTGCCGAGAAAGCCAGAGCGGCGGAGCTTCGCGGTGGAATGGCTCTTCATGGCCGGGTTTGACGCGGTGCCGGCCTCCGGCATTCGCGTGAAAAGGCTGAGTTGGTTCGGATCGTCCACGGTGGCTACTGGATTATACGCGCTTTTCGAGCAAAGGGCGAATCTGCTGGTCGGCCAGCGCCCGCCAGGTCATCGGCAGTCCGGTCGTGCGTTCGAGCACAGCGGCTTCGATGGAGATGGTGGCGAGCTGTTCGTGCAGATGCAGGGCGATTTTTTCGGCGGCGGGCAGGGCGTCGTGTGGCTCATCGGCGAGCGCGAGGTGGCCGATGGCCCAGGCGTCGGCGGCGATGGCGAGCGCGTCGTCGAGCGGGCGGTGGGTGGCGTGTTTCTCGCGGAAAAAACGCTCCATCTGCGCCGTCGCGGGTGCGGTGCCGGCGATGACGCCGAACTCCTCGTGCGCCCGCCCGAACGCGCCGCCGTTGGTGTGGATCGAGCCGTCGTAGTCGAGCCGGAGAAACAGATTCGGCGCACCGTTTCGACCCAGCTCCGCGAAAAGCATGCGCGCGAGATAGGGCGGGCCATAGACCTGCTCGAAGGCGGCTTTGAGCACGGGCGAGAGCGAGTAGTTCGCGAGGCGGCGCAGCGAGACATCATCCGCCGAGCGGGCGAAGCCCTCCGTGCTCGTGACCTCGATCGCCGCCATGCGCAGGCGCTCGATGTCGCCGGGGTGGCCGATCCCGCCGAGGCCGATGCGGTCGTAAATTTCAAAAAGCTTCTGCCGCTCGCGCCCGAGGGTGAAAAGCAGGATGCCATCGCGATAACTCAGCGCGGCGATGGGGCTGCCCCCGGCGAGCTGATGCTCGATGTATTCGCGCCGGTTGGCGATGGCTTCGACCCAGCGGTAGGGCTCTTCGATCATGGATTAGGATTGCGCTGGAGTTATCTCCTATCGGTCGGCGGGTTTGATCGCCAAAACTTTGACGTGCCGATCCGGGAAATCGATCCAGAAGTGGATCGAATAACCGCAAAAGACACTGATCTCAGTACGTCGCCCGATCTTGTCATATTCGTGGTAGTCGGAAAATCGATCCGGGTTCAAACGCAGGTTGGCGAAGTGGTTGAGCAGGCGCGTTCGGCTTCGTTTCGGGATGGAATCGAGAACCTCGATGGCCTCCAAATCGACGAGGAGCCGGTAATTCATCCTTACTCGGAGTAGCGCTTGCGCAAATCATCGAGTTCGACCCAGTGCGACGGATCAGTGTCGTCAATCTTCCGTGCCAGCGTGTGTTTGAAATTTTCGTCCTGTTCGGTCTGTCGCGAAATGAGATAGGCGATCAGTTCACGCTGTTCGCTAGCGTCCAAATGCGTGGCCTGGTCTTTGAGTTGAGCGAGTGACATAGCGGAATTCTAGTTAGGCGGGTTAATTTTTGAGATAACGGTCAATCAAGGTGAGCATGTATGACGAATTGACGGTGCAATCGTGATAATCTGTCGTGGTAAAAGAGCCATATTTTTCAAATCGGTCGAGAACGACATCAACGCGTCGCCGTGTCTCACGTCTAACTTTATTTCGGGGAAGAAGTGTGAACTCCAAACAGCCGTCGACGACACACACAACAAAGCTGCTCCTGCCAGCGCGCGTGCGCACTTCCCGACCATCCAGCGATTGGCAAAACGCCAGAAAGCTGTGCGTAGAAATTCGTTCCATAATATTCTTGGTGTAATGCAGCTAAAATCTTATTGGCGATGGTTCTTGAAAATAGCATGCATGATTCGGAATAAGATCTTACTCAATCAATAGTGATTTCGCAGATTGGAGATTTCAATGGCCTGTTCCGTTACGCGGTAGAGAAAGCGGTGTTCACCGTCGATGCGGCGCGACCACCAGCCGGTCAGTTGATGTTTCAAGGGCTCGGGTTTGCCGATGCCTTCGTAGGGGCTGCGGCGAACGTCTTTGATGAGCTGGTTGATGCGGCGCAACATCGAGCGGTCGGTGTCCTGCCAGTAGAGGTAGTCTTCCCATGCTTCGTCGGAAAAGATGAGCTTGCGCCTCATGCGTCGAGGTCAACGGTGCGGCTGACACCTTTGCCCGCGTCCAACTGAGCGATCGCATTCATAATGCGTTTGGCGTTCTTGGGGTTCTTGAGCAGGTAGGCGGTTTCCTCCAGGGCTTCGTAGTCCTGGAGCGACATCATGACGACGGCCTGATCCCGGTTGCGGGTGATGATGATTGGCGCATGGTCCTCGCAGACTTTGTCCATGGTGGAGGCGAGATTTTCCCGCGCAGCGGTGTAGGAAATGGCGTTCATGGATGGACGTTATGCTGTCCAAGTCCGGCGATCAACAGGGAAGACACGCATCACGCGACGTGCTTCTTGAAAACCTTGGCGAGCGCCTTTTCCGAAAGCGTAGTGATGCCGGCGGGGCCGATGAGTTTGATGATGGGATAGACGCGGCCGCGGCGGTCCACGCCGCCGGTGGCGGTGTCGCTCTCGGCGGCGGTGTCGAGGGCGCGCAGGGCGAGGAGGACGGCGTCCTCTTCGCGGAGTTTGACAAGCGGCTTTTTGCCCCAGGTGTTTTCGTAGTGCAGCACGCTGCGGACGGCGGGGGAGCCGCTGCCGGTGGCGGCGTAGTCGGCGGCCTCGAATTGCGCGCCCATGGCGTCGTAGAAATAGAGGCGCGCAGCGGCGGCGGCGTGGTCGTAGGTGGCGAAGATGGGGACGACGATGCCGATGCCCTGGAGCACCGCGCCGAGGTTGTCGCGCAGGAGTTTGGAAAGGGCGCGGACTTTGCCCTCGAGGCTCATCTCGGCGAGCTGGCTGCGCCGGTAAAACTGGAACGAATGCTCGAGCACGCGCGCCATTTCCCACGCGGTCGCGGGCACGCCGGCGATGGCCATGAGCGAGTGCTGGTCGATCTCAAGCACTTTGTCGGCGCGGTCATAGACGAGGACGTTGCCCGCGGTCGCGCGGCGGTCGCCGGCGACGAGGACGCCGTCGGCGTATTTGAAGGCGAGGATGGTGGTGGCGTGGGTGAGGGGGGATGGAAGATGGGAGATGGAAGATGGAAAAGCCACGACGGGGGGCTGCGGATAAAGACCGCGCGTTTTCAACAACGAGGAAAAATCCTCCGGCGCGGCGACCGGGGCGCGCGCGTCCGTGGGCGCGGTCATTGGCCGGTGCGCTGGCGGTAGCGCTTGGATTGGTTGGGATCGACCCGGCGCATGCGCTGGAGCAAGTCCTTGGTGTCGGGCTTCTGCACGTCGGGCGATTTGGGCCCGCCGCCGTCGCCTTGCTGCGGTCCCCATGGAGCGGGACCGGTTGGTCGTTGCGTCCTGTCAGGCATGCGCGGAAACTACGGACGCGCGGTGAAAAAGGCAAGAACGGCGCGATGGCCTGGCTGATATTTCAGTCAAAGAGCCGCACGGCGCTTGCCAGTTTCGGGGTTAAGTGAGAACTCTTTTCCATGAGTCGAATTTTTCCGCTCCTCGCCGCCCTCGGCGCTCTTGCTCCGGCCCTCCTGGCCGCGGACGCGCCGCTCACGCAGGAGGTTCACGAGTTGCGTCGCGATGTGCAGATGCAGGCGAAAAAGATCGAGGCGCTGAGCGAGCAAATCCTGCGGCTCACGCAGCTCGCGGAAGCCGCGAAAGCCGCACCGGCGCCGGTGCCGCTGCCACCGCCGGCTGCGACTACGGAAATCGTGAAACCCGCGTCCGCTGCGCCGCCCGCCGCCGCACCTGTCCCAGAGCCGGAGATTCCGAAAGCCGAAGCGGTGCCGCCACCGGCCAAACACACCGTCGAGAAGGGCGAGACGTTGACCTCCATCGCAAAGCACTACAACATTCCCCTGTCCGACCTGCAAAAGCTGAACAAGATCACCAACGATCGCAAACTGCAGATCGGCCAGACGATCAACGTCCCCGCCGTCAAAATTCCCGAAACCAAAGCCGCCGAAGCTCCCGCAGAAAAAAAAGAAACCCCCTGATTATGGAAAATTCCCAACATTGGTTTTTGATGAAAAACGACGACGGCACCGTGTTCGGGCCGATCAGTTTCGAGCAGCTTCGCCAATGGTCCACCGACGCGCAGGTTTCGCCGCTCGACAAAGTTTCCACCGACGAACGCACTTGGATCAAAGCGCCGATGGTGCCGGAGTTGCACATGGATTACCTCGTCGAAGTCAGCCCCGATCAATTTTACGGCCCGACGACGCTGAGCGCGGTGCGGGAGTTTTTGCAAATGGGCGAAATCCACAGCGAAACCACAGTCACAAACTGCCGCGACGGCTCCAGCGCGCTGGTCAAAGACATCCCCGAACTGCAAACCTCGCCCGAAGACGAAGAGGCGCAACAACCCGTGCGCACGAGCATTCGCGTGAATCTCCAGCAGCGCATCCGCGACCTCGAGGAGACGCTCATGGACGAACGCCGCGCCCGCGAGCAGGCGGAGCATCTCGTGGAAAAGCTCGAGGCGAAGCTCGGGGAGATTACGCGGGCGGCTTCATTGTAAAAACTGCCGGTCATTCTGAGCGGAGTTTCCGGCGGGCGCAGGCGGGCGGGAACGGAGTCGAAGAACCTCTAACTATTTCCGCAGGGAAGCAGCGCACAACTCCCCGCCGCCTATCCCGAAGAAAAATTGGAAGTTCTTCGACTGCGCTGCGCAAAGCCTCCGCTCAGGATGATAAGTTGGGACAGACGCGCTACCGCTGCTTCGCCCGATAATCGCTCGGTCTCCATCCCACCCACTTTTTGAACGTAGTCGAAAACACAAACGGGTTTTCGTAGCCGATCGCCTTCGCGATGGTCTCGATTTTGTCGTTCGTCGTCGCGAGCAGTTTCGCCGCGAGCTGCATGCGGAGGTAGATGACCTGGTGCATGGGGCTGCGGCCCAGCTCGCGTCGGCAGAGGCGGCGCAAATGCTCGGCGCTGAGATGCGAGTGGCGGGCGAGCGCATCGAGCGACCACGGCTCGCCGAGGCGCGCGGCCACATGATCCCAGAGGTGCCCGAGGCGGTCGTCGGTCTGCCACGGGCGGGCGAAACGGAGGACGTACGTGTGGATCAGCTCGACCCAATGCGTGACCGCCATCGGCGCGGTCTGGCTTTGCATTTCGGCAAAAAGCCCCTGCACCGCGGCGCGCAGCGGCAGCGGATCGAACCGCGCCAGCGCCGGCGACGACGCGGTGATGATCGGCTTCTGCTCCGGTGGCTGCTGGTAGCGTACCCACGTAAATTCCCAGCGCGCGCGCGCCTCCGCGCGAAAGGCCAGCAGCGCGTGCGGCGGCGCGAGGCACGCCCAGCCTTCGCGGCAGAGCTGCCACCGGCCATCGAGCAGGATGCGCCCTCGCCCGCCGGAGCACGACAGCAGATACGTCCCGCTCAAATCCATCCGCACCATCTCATAAGGCGCCGCCGCGTCCGCCACGCCCACATGCGCGATGTGATGCCCCGCCAGCGGCGGACACTCCTGCGCCCGCACCTTCCACTCGCGCGTGGCGGTGCCGATGATATGCGTCTCGGAAAGAGTCGGTGGTTTTGTGGGCATGCGGATTTGGAAAGCGCATGCGCAGAATTCTGTCCGTCTCCCCCGGCGTCAACCCGCGTTCGCGCAGGATGTGCGTCGGCGATAGCTCTTGGTGCGTTTTTGGGGATGTATTTCGGCAAAGGCTTTGGGAGAGTTCGCGGTTGTCTGCGGGCGTGCTTATCGTGCGCGCCCGCCTTCCCCAAACCTCCGCATCTCCGATTCTATGAAACGTCTCCTCACCCTCCTCGTCCTCCTCGCTCTCGCGATCACCGCTTCCGCCGCTCCGCTCCGCGTCTTCATCCGCGGCGGGGTGAAAACGCACGGCCCCAATGCGCACGATCATCCGCGCTTTTTGAAAGAGTGGACGCAGTTGCTCACCGAGCGCGGGATGAAAACCGATGGCGCTCTCGACTGGCCGACGGCGGCGCAGCTCGCGCAGACGGATGTCGTCGTGTGTTACGCCGAGGAGGCGGGAAATGTGACGCCTGAGCAGCGCGCGGCGGTCGAGGCGTTTGTGAAGCGCGGCGGCGGCATTGTCGTCATCCACTCGGCGGCGGTGGCCACGGATCACGATTGGTGGAAGTCGATCATCGGCGGCTCGTGGGTGAAGGGGACGACGAAATGGAAGGAAGGCCCGATGGATCTTTACTACACGGACAATCAGCACCTCGGCACGCCGCACCCGATCACCGCGGGCGCGTCGAATTTCCGTCTCGACGACGAGATTTACTACGACATGGACATCTCGCCGGACGTGACCGTGCTCGCGACATCGTACACGCCGAATGTGCCCGCGGGCAAAAAGGCCGCGGAAGGCAGCAAGCCGAACATCTACGACATCCAGCCGCAGATGTGGGCCTACGAAAAGGACAACTACCGCGCGTTCGTCACCATCCCCGGCCATCTCTACGACACGTTTGAGATGCCGCAGTATCGCGCGGTCCTGCTGCGCGGAATCGCGTGGGTCGCGAAGCGCGCGAACGCCGATGAATTTTGCCAGCCGGAGGAACTCGCCGCGCTGCGCTACCCGAAAGGCGGGCCGTCGAAACCGGCGGACGAACTCGCGCAGCTCGAAGTGAATCCCGCGTTCAACATGACGCTCGTCGCCAGCGAGCCGCTCATCACGAAACCGATCTGCCTCAATTGGGATCCCGCCGGCCGGCTGTGGGTCGCCGAGACGCCCGAGTATCCGAATGGCCGCCGCGGCGTGCGGCCCGATTACGTGGGGAAAACCTGGAAGGATCACGGCGGCATCGACGCCGATCCCGGCGATCAAAAGCGGCCCGGCTACGACCGGATCAGCATCCTCACATCGAGCAAAGGCGACGGCGTCATGGACAAAAAAGAGGTCTGGTATGAAGGCCTCGATCTCGTCACCGGCTTCGTCTTTTACAAGGACGGCGTCATCGTCACGCAGGCACCGGACATCCTCTGGCTGCGCGACACCAAAGGCACCGGCAAATGCGACACCGTGGTGAAACTTTACACCGGCCTCGGCACCGGCGACACGCACGCCGTCATCAACAACCCGCGCTGGGGCTGGGACGGCTGGATCTATTGCACGCACGGCTACAGCGCCGGCGACGTGACGAGCGGCGATGGCTCGAAGAAATTCGGCCGCATCGGCTCCGGTGT
>JANXSB010000417.1 GCA_025352865.1 Chthoniobacter sp.
CGGCAAACTGCTGCTGCAAAACTGGTCGGGCGAAGCGTCGGCAATCCTCACCGGCCCGACATGGGCCGCGCCTTTCACCCTCCGCTGCGGACTCGATCTGGTCGGCTCCGCCCCGGCGAATACGGCCTTCATCCGCTTCAACCATCGCGACGACCAAAACACGAGCTGGCTGGAGATCCGCGGGAAAGGCCCGGACGCCGCGCTGAGCTTGCATCAGACCGTGAAAGGCCAGAGCCAGAAGCTCGCGGAGCACAAGGGCTGGAGCGGTCACGCGCTGGAGATCGCGCGCGAGGCGACCGGGGCGATCACCGTTCGCGCGTTTGACGGCTCGAAGACAGAAATCCTTTTCGACAAAATCCCCGCGCTGAAGCCCGAGCCCGGCACCATCGGCTTCCGCACGCAATATCAGCAACTCAGCGTGGACAATCTCCGCGTGACCACGCCATAGCCGGCCCATGCACTCCGTTATCCATCCCCGATTCATCATCCCGCTCGCCTTTCTCTTCGCCGTCGCCGCTGCTCGCGCGGAGATGCCCTCACAAGCCGCGGATCGTTTTGCGGACAGCATCGGCGTCTGCACGCATTGGACGTATCCCGATACGCCGTATGGCTTCGCGTTCGAGGGCGTGAAGCAGCGGCTCGTGCAGAGCGGCATCCGGCATGTGCGCGATGGAATGAGCGGGCGACTCGTCGAACTCGGCAAACTCGGCATCCGCGCGACGGTGCTCGTCGATGCGGACAAGCCGATTGCTGACCAGCTCGACGCAATCAAAAAGGCCAACGCGGAAGGCGCGCGGATCATCGCCATCGAGGGGCCGAATGAGCCGGACTTGTTTTGGAAAAACAACAAGCGCAGCTACGCGGGGCAGGGCGCGGAGCAAGGCGACGCCGGCATCATCGCGGGCGTGATCGCTTTTCAAAAAGACCTCTACGCCGCGGTGAAAGCCGATCCCGCGACGCGCCCGCTCACCGTCCTTGGGCCGTCGCTCGGGAAGACTTATGGCTACGACACGAAGTCGCCCCTCGGCAAAGGAACGCTCGCCGAATTCGTGGATTGGGGAAATTTCCATCCGTATCCCGGCGGCAATCCATTCAGCGTGCCATGGCCTTACGCGGGCTTGGAGAAATACACATGGCACGGCGGACACCCGAGCGCGAACATCGACGAGAACCCGTTCGCCTTCGACGTGTATGCGCCGCCCTTCGCGCCGAAGCCGATGGCGGCGACCGAGACGGGCTACTCGACTTTCATCGACGGCCCGAGCGAGGCCGCGCATGCGAAGTATCTCCCGCGCTTGTTCTGCGAGTATTTCCGCAAGGGCGTGCAGCGCACCTTCAGCTACGAGCTCGTGGACGAGTGGAACAAGCCGGACGACCGCGAGGCGAACTTCGGAATCATTCGCCACGATCTTTCTCCGAAGCCCGCGTATCACGCGCTGCACCGGCTCATCGCGCTGACGGCGGAGCCAAACGCGCGTGCTGATTTCAAAACCACACCGCTGCCCGGCGATCTCGTAGTAAAACCGGCGACGGGATTCGACCGCGTGCAATACGTCCACCACCTCGCGCTCCAGCGCAGCGACGGCGTGTATCTGCTGCTCATCTGGCACGACATCGCGCTCGACGACACGAGCAAAAAGCCCTGGCGCCGCATGCCGCTCGCGCCTCCAATGCCCGCGACGCTGAAGCTCACCAAGCCGGTGAAGCACGCCGACATTTTCATCCCGAACGACGGCGAAGAAATCGTGCAGACTTTCACCGCCACGGACACGCTGCCGCTCGCCGTGCCGGATCGCGTGATGGTCGTGCGACTCCAATTTTAACCCTGCCCACAGCTACCGCCTTCGCGGGCGCGGTGGTCGTGTGCTGGCTAAGGTCAAATTGCCCAGAAGAAGCGGCCGTCATGTTCCGGGGCGCTTTCACAAAAAACGGGTAGTGTCCTAATTTGAAAATGTTCCACAGCGTTTTTGGAGTTCATTTGCGAGCCTGTGAGACGAGCCAAACGCGAACGGCAGCCATTGGCGAATCGGCTGGCGGCTCGCCTTTCACTGCGACGTACTGCGCCCCGCTGTCGCTCTCCACGGCCCAACCATAGGCGACTGCGGGCGGTGGTGTGTCCACGTCGAAAACCTCCACCATTCCCTGCCACACGGTTTGCCCGCGATACGTCTCGACTATTTGGACGCTCTCACGGTGCTTTACCGCGCCCTCCACGGTGGCCTCTACGGCTCGCGTAATGTCGTCCAGTAGCGCGCTCATGCCGCGATAAGGTCTTGCACCGTCCAGATGCGGTTAGTCACGCCACCGGCCATTGCGGGAGTCATGCGCAGGCTCTTGTGCATCCGCACGAAGTTGTAATACGCGAAGTGCAGACTCACCGCCGCTTGGAAGTTTGAAAACTTCTTGCTGAAAGCATTGGTCAACCGCGTGAGTCGGCGCATGTGCATCCGCATCGTGAGGTTCTGCCGCTCCACGTAGCTCGTGGAAATGAGCGATTCGTCGGGACGACCGCTCACCACTTCGCGGTTGATGCGCACGAGCTTGGCCGGGCTGTAACGGCGCGCTTCGTTCACGTCGGCTTGGCCGTAGATTTTAAGAATTTGCCCATAGTCGGCATCCGCACCGAATCCACGCTCGACGGCATCGGCGTAGGACTTCAAGGCATCCGTGGAAATCTGAACGCGACCACTTACACGGGCCGCAACGTCATCGCAGAACTGAACGGCATCATGCTTCCGGCGCGTGGGTGAAACCAAATAGGCCGGAACCATGCGGCTCTCCGCATCAATGGCAACGAACGTCCAGACATCGCCCTTTCCTTCTGCGCGATCCGCCGCGTTCGCGTGCTTCTGCTTCTTGCCACAGAAACCCCAAATCTCGTCAAACTGGAGCACGCGGGTTTCCAGATTCCGCATCTGCGAATCCATGATCTCGCCGCACTTCTGCCCGATCCGAACGCCAAGGCGCATGACGGTATCACGATGTATGCCGGTCATCCGCTCAATGCTGCGGATGCTGTTGCCCTCCGCCAGTGCGGTGAAGACTGCGGCCTGCTTTTCGTTGGAAAGGTTGTTGCTCATAGCGCGTTGAAGATTGCACCGGAAGCCGCAAGTGTCAATGATGAAATAGACAGTTTTACAGAGGACGCGCGATTTTTCTTTGAAAAAACGTCTATTTTGGAATAGACGTAGGAAGTGCCGCAGAAAACGCCAGATGTAATGGATCGTGCGAGACGCCTTTTTGAGCAATCAGGACTGTCGCTCGACGAGCTTGGACAGCGGATGGGATACACCCCGGAAATTGCCCGGAAATCGGCGTGGCAATTCCTAAACAAAACAAACGATCCACGGGTGAGCATGGTTCAAAAATTCGCCGCCGCGCTCAGCTTGCCGTTACGCGAGGTCGTGAAGTAGCATTTTCATTTATGAACGAGTTCAAGACAGAAAAGGCAGTTTATACCCCGGATGATTTTCAGCTTTGGCAGAGAGACAAGGCGCTTGTCATCTCTCCCAAATTCCAGCGTCGCAAAGTTTGGCCTACGGCCAGCAAATCGTTCTTCATCGACACGCTTTTGCGCGGCATGACTGTGCCGTCAATTTACCTTCGAGTCACAAAGGGCGAGGATGGGGCAAAAGCAGTCCGAGAAGTAGTGGACGGGCAGCAAAGGATTTCGAGCGTTCTTTCATTTATTGAGGGAGCCCTAAGGCTATCAAAGTCTTTAGAGGCTCCGTGGGCCGGCAAAACGTTTGCGCAACTCTCTCAGTCGCAGCAAGATCAAATTAAGAGCTTCACGTTTTCTTGCGAGGTCTTTCGTGGAATAAGCGATTCGCAAGTTCTCGAAGTCTTCTGCCGTCTTAATATGAATGGCGTTCCACTGAACGCCCAAGAGCTACGAAACGGGCGATTTTTTGGGCCGTTCAAGCAAGTGTCTTATCAGCTCGCTCGCGAGCATTTGGCCCTGTGGAGAGTCTGGGGAGTATTCACTGAATTGAACATAGCTCGGATGCTGGAAGTGGAACTAACGAGTGAATTGTTGATTTCGATGAACGCGGGAATGCAGGACAAGAAAAAAATCATCAACAACTTCTATCGTGAGTGGGAAGAGGTGTATCCAACGCAGGATACCGACATCAAGTGGTTTAGTGATACCATCGCAGAACTTAAACATACGTTTCTAAATGATGGCCTGGAACAGAGCGAATTTCGCAGGCCGCCAATGTTTTACACATTGTTTTGCGTTGTATTCCATCGCTTGTTCGGGATGCCTGGGGTGCAACGCCTGTCGACTAGAAAGAAATTCACATTGGCTGATAGAGACGGA
>JANXSB010000695.1 GCA_025352865.1 Chthoniobacter sp.
CCGCTGCCGCGTGGTAACGGTCTTCCGCCACATGGCGGGAGAGTTCATCGGCGCGAACGTGGTCGTTGTAGTGATGTTCATCAGGATCGTGCGCCAGCACGGGAGCCGCGCTGAGGCCCACAAAACCGGCGGTTGCGAGCAGGATCAAAGAAAGGCGAGGACGGGATGTTTTCATACGCGGAGTCAGACGCTCTGCGCGTCTGGCTATTCACAGTTCCACAACCTTTTGCGAGTGTTCCCCTTTGCGACGAATGCCCAATCTGCTAGACCGGGTTCAATCGCGAATCGAAATCTTATGAACAAGAGGAAAAACCAAGCGACTCTTTCAGCGGCGGAGAAGCAAGCTTTTGTAAATGCGTTGCTGGCGCTCAAGACAACGGTGCCCAGCCAAATCGGCCTGACTAACCGCTACGACGACTACGTGCAGATTCACGTTGATTCGATGATGGCGACACCGGGTTGGGCGCACCGCGCTCCGGCATTTGGTCCGTGGCATCGTATCTTGCTGCGCAATCTGGAACTGGATTTGCAGGCGGTCGATCCATCCGTCTCACTGCCGTATTGGGATTGGTCCGTCGATACTTCCAATGGAACCGTGCAGGGCAGTCCGTGGACGGATGACTTTATGGGCGCGATGCCCGCCAACACGGACTCCGTAACGAGCGGACCGTTTCGCGCGAACCACCTATGGCCGATCAACGTGCGCGAGCCGGGCGACACGAGCACCTCGCTCACGCGCGCGTTGGGGCGAACACAATTTCAAGACCCCAACGCACAAGCACCCACGTTGCCGACGCCTGCGAACGTGCAAGGTGCGCTCCAGGAAACGCCGTACGATGCGCCTCAGTGGAATAAGGGCGCGCAGCCCAGCTTCCGCGATCGTCTGGAGGGCTGGCATGGGCCGGGTTCCCTTCACAACCGCGTGCATCTTTGGGTGGCTGGCTCAATGCTTCCTTCCACCTCGCCGAACGATCCGATCTTTTTCCTCCACCATTGCAACGTGGACCGTCTATGGGCCGAGTGGCAGCGTCAGCATTCCGCGCTTCCGTATGTCCCGGCCGCAAACACTGCTGGCGCCCCAGTCGGCCATAGATTGACAGATCCGATGCAGCCGTGGGGCGGAGCAGTTACCGTCCAAAGTGCCCTCGATCACCACGCCGTTGGCTATTACTACGACAGTGAGCCGGCGCCGCCGGGACCAGGGATCGTCGTACCGTTATTAAACCTGCCCGGTTTCGGACCGCACGGGCTGACGAGCCTGCCTCGCTGGCAAAGGATCGTCGCCCCTCATGGGCACGGGCACGGCATGGAGATGGGACCAATGTTCGACCTGAGCCCGGAAGACAAGCAGGCAGGCGGCCACGACACAGGCTCCTAGTTCCGGTCTCCAACCGATCCTTAAATGCCCGTTCGCACGAGCAGTTTGCAATAAACCTTCAATTCCAAACTACCAGAAAGTTACCTTATGAAACCCACCAGAACACAAATCAAACATGCCGTTTTCTACGCTGTGGCTTCGATCAGCGGCAGGAGCATTGTCGATCTTGAAGAAGGAATGGTCCTGGGAGGAAAAAAGCCCAAAGGAGTCGGAATGGATCAGGTCGCGATCGACGCGGTAGCAAGCCTGCTGAACATTTGGATCGAGCACCACGGTGGCAAGGGCAGCATCGCAAAGGGCGAACTGGATGGCACAACGACGCTCGCAGACACCATTGACCTAGTGAGCGGCAAGTTCTGAATGCAGCAAAATCCTTCCATCCGATGAACTACTACAAAGCATCAACATGCCTGCTCATGGCAGTCGCACTCTTGGGCGGGCGTGCGGCGCTTGGTCTCGACTTCGCCGACTTCGATACCAATCACGACGGCGTTATCAGCAAACAGGAATTCGCCGCTTACACCGCCGCCGAAGCAAAAGCGAAACCCGCGACCGGCAAAAACGAAGTCGCCGTCGAAAAGCCTGCTAAGAAGGAGAAAGGCGGATTAGTCGGGTGGCTGGAGCGGGACTTCGAGATTCGTGAAAGCCTCTATACACCGGGAGGCGAGCTCGATCCATCCGTTAACCCCGCAAAACTGAGTTGGACGAAAGCGCGCCACCAAGACTCCTTCTACCAATTGGACGCGGCAGTTCTTTGGAAGCCATCGTTCCTCAGCGGCGGCACGACGATTGGCGATAGCGCTCTCGGATGGTTTTTGCAGCCGAGCTTCGAAGCGCACGTTTCGACCGAACCTACTTCAAGTCAGAATCAACTGACTTATCGCCTGCCGATCACGCTTAATTACATCCCCGGTGGCCGAGAGATTCTGGCCGGGATGGACGATCCAAACGCGGTTCCGAAAAAGCGATTCATTACCGTCCACACACTGATGGTCTCACCGACGTATCAGACCGACCGGCACAACGACACCCGAGCAACGGAAGCGGAAATCTTTTACACGCCAACAATCCCGAGTCTCGCCATCGGCGTTCGACAGCCGCTCTTTGGATCGAATGCGGTGCAGTTCTTGTGGCGGCCTTACGTCGGGGTCGAGTTGGGCGATTACATGGACCGCGATGCCACAACGAGTTTGCTCTTCGAGAAGAATATCTCGCGTTTCGTTGCGCGTGCCGAAGCCGAGTTGCTTTTCGGCGAGCGGTTCGCAATTACGGCTTCCTGCGTTCACAGAACGGAATTCAACGGCGAAGAAAGATCGTTCAATTATGGAGAGGTATCCGCGCTGCTCATCCTCGATACGAAGCTTCCCGATAATGAGAAAGAGCCGCCGCACTTCACGATGGGTGTGACTTACAAGCGCGGAAAAGATGCTCCTGAGTTTGAAGATGTCGATGCAGTGACCGCCTGGCTGGGCGTTCGTTTTTGACTGAGCAGAGCAGCCATTCAGCAAATCGTTACCCTTACAACAAAAAATCCTATGGGCGCCAATTTAGTTCCAATCGTTAGAGACTTTTCAATTCATACCGAAACCTTCCCAGCCGGCGATCATTCGGTGCAGGATGGATGCGTCACGCCGGGGACGCATCGGCTAATTCGTTTCGATTTCCTTTCACACAACATCGGCGACGCCGATCTCGTAGTCGGCGCACCGGCAGATCACCCGGAATGGTTCGTGGAATCTGCTTCGCACGGCCACTTTCATTTGAAGGACTTCAATGAGTTTGTGCTGCTCGATTGTGACGGTCACGAAGTTACCAAGGGATACAAACAAGCCTTTTGCCTAATCGACATCGAACACCGCAGCCCGTGGGGGCCAGCCAACAAAAGATTTACCGACTGCAATACCAACCAAGGCATCTCGTCAGGTTGGGCCGATCTTTACTCCAAGACCCTGCCGTGCCAGTTCATCGTTATTGATAACGTCCCGGACGGTGATTACACCCTCAAATCAACGACTAATAGGCGGCGCATTATCCCGGAAGACAATTTCGACGACAATACGATCTATACTGGCTTGCGAATCCAAGGAGATCAGGTCACTGAGATACCTCCCTGCTATGTCCCGTTGAATCCGCGTGACTTCGACAGGTGGGCCGCTGTCGTCCGCATCCTCTTTGGCGTTATTCAGGATGGCGGCGGCGTGGTCGTCCCACCGGGTGGGACTCCGCACCCGGTCGATCCTTGGGGACCGCTTCGGAATCTCTCCCAAACGTCCCGCGAGATACTGGCCGGACTAGCCGTCAGTGAACTGGCGTCACTCCTGCCGCGCGAAGCACGCCAGCAGACACGCAGCGCTGCGGCGAAGGTCATAGCGAAAGCTGCGAAACGGCTGGAACAAGGCTAACCGGATTCCTGAACGGCTTCCTCGTAGGACATGCCGCGCGCGGACATCAGTCCGAGAGCGAGGCGGTTGGCGGTATTCGGCAGCGGGGGCATTGGTGTTAGAAAATGCTGAGCTTGAGTGCCTGGACGGGAAACGTCTCCCATCGCTCACTGCCGAGGTAGCGATAGAAGCCCGCGCCTTTCGGCCCAAACCAAGAATCCTGTGCAAAGTGCGGGAGAATCAGCGCGAGATGCCCGACTTGAGCGACCATCGGGTGAGTCCGATCCGCCTCGCTTTGCCCCGTCCATCCTTCGGGATGCGTGTGAACGTCGGCGACGACTTTCAGCTTTCGTTCGGAGCAGAGCTTCCAGAGCGGCACGTAGCCGCGGCCGTCGAAGCGAATGATGCCGGTATCGAGGCAGTGCGGATCGAGGTCGTTGTAGCAAACGAAGCCGCGAACCACTCCGCCCGATGATGGACCGAGCAAGAAAGCACCGCTCTCGCGTCGGCCTTCACCTCGCCTGCTGAGTTGCCAGACGAGCCGGAGCTAGCCAAGGCAGGCAAGAACCACGTTCGCGCGAAAGACGTTCCGGCTGGTTGCTGGCTGCGTGACTTCTCTCCTGACGGCAAAGAATACGTGACCGAGGACACGATAGCTTCGAGCACGTTTGGAGGCGCACTCTCGCTCATCTGGATTCACGACGCTATTTGAAGCGCCCGGACCTCCAAGCGCCAGCGAGACGGGACGGCGCTAAAATGCGCTCGCTGAAAACGAGCCGCGCCTACTCCGGCTGATACACGCGCAACTCCGCCTCGTGCCCGGATTGGCAGCATGATTCTTCCGCGGTCTTCGCAGTGCCGCCGCAGCAACCACTTTCCACCTTCGCGGGCGGCTTCTGCTCGTGCCGGTGGTCTTGCGGCACCGTCAGTGTCTGCGCGCTACCGCATCCGCACCCGCCCGCAGCGGGCGCAGCCTGGTCAACGAAGGAAGCGGGACTGGCGTCGAACTTCTGCCGGCAATGCGCCGAGCAGAAATAGAAGGTCTGGCCGCGGAACTGGCTGCTGGCAGCGGCGGTCTTGGGGTCAACCGTCATGCCGCAAACGGGATCGCGGAGCGTGGAGGAAGCGTCGGGAGTTTTCATAGCGCGCGGATTATTGCAGGAAGGAGAGAGGAATCCGGTGACCTGTCCGGCGATGCGATTGAAACGGGTTTGGACTTTGGGAGGGTGTTCGGATTTCATGAGGACGCATAGGCGTATCGCAGGTGCCGCTTGGTTTGGGCTTACCGCGCCGATTGATCCAGCGAGACGATGCCGCACTTGATGTGCTTCAAGCCCATGTAGGGATTCTCCACCTCGCGCGAGGTCTGCATCCACGCGCTGTAACGATCCATCGGACAATTCTCGCACGGTTCCGGGCAGCCTTGGATGGCGCAGTGCATAACGAGGTAGCCCGTGCGTCCGCGAGTGAGCGCGACGATGGCCTCACTCAACGGCACGAAATGTTCCCGCGCCGCTGCGAGCGAATCACTGCGGGCGACGGTCTTCGCGGGCTCCGCGTAAATAGGTTCCGCGTCCTTGATTGCCGCCAGCGTTTCCGCCGCGTGCCGCGCTTCCTCTAAGTGCTCGTTG
>JANXSB010000008.1 GCA_025352865.1 Chthoniobacter sp.
CTTCATGAACAAGTGCGACCGCCCCACGCGCGATCCCCTCGCCCTCCTCGACGAACTCGAGCGCGTCCTCGGCATCGGCGCGTTTCCCGTCAACTGGCCCCTCGGCACCGGCCCCACCTTTCGCGGCGTTTATGACCGGCAGAAACGCGAAGTCCACCTCTTCGAGCGCACGCCCCAGGGAGCTTACCGCGCACCCGTCTCCGTCAGCGGCCTCGACGAGCCCGAGATCCGCGAAAAGCTCGACGCCGACGACTACGCCCGCGCCCGCGAAGAACTCGAAATGCTCGACATCGCCGGCGTCGATTACGACGAGGCCAAAGTCCACGCCGGCCAGCAGACACCCGTCTTCTTCGGCAGCGCCATGAATAACTTCGGCGTCCAGCTTCTCCTCGACGCCTTCCTCGCCCGCAGCCTGCCGCCCCAGCCGCGGAGAGGGATGAAGGATGAGGTAAGAGGTATGAGTGATGAAAAAGAGTCCGCCTTCATCACTCAGCCTTCATCACTCATACCTCATCCCTCCGCCCCAGTCCCCCTCGACGGCCCCTTCTCCGGCTTCATCTTCAAAATCCAAGCCAACATGGACCCGCGCCACCGCGACCGCATCGGCTTCCTCCGCATCTGCTCGGGAAAGTTCACGCGCGACATGTTTGTCACCCACCAGCGCACCGGCAAACGCGTCCGCCTTTCCAGCGCCCACAAAGTCTTCGCGCAGGAACGCGAGACCGTGGATGAAGCCTACGCTGGCGACGTCATCGGCCTCGTCGGCCACAACGAATTCGGCATCGGCGACACCCTCACCGAAGACACCTCGATCCACTTCGACGAAATCCCCCGCTTCCCGCCCGAGTGCTTTGCGTATTTGCAAAATCCGAATCCGGGAAAATTCAAACAGTTCCGCCAAGGCGTCGAACAGCTCCTCCAGGAAGGCGTCGTCCAGGTCTTCGAGCTGCGCGATTCCGTGCAAAAAGTCCCGCTTCTCGCCGCCGTCGGCCCGTTGCAATTCGAAGTCGTGCAATACCGCCTCGAAGCCGAATACGGCGCCCCCAGCCGCCTCGAAAACACGAGCTGGGAATGCTTCCGCTGGCTCCCGCCCGGCACGGAAACCGCCTCCCTCAAAATCCCCACTGGCTGCCGCCTCGCCTACGACAGCGGCGGCCAGCCCGGCATCCTTTTTCCCAGCGCATGGACCCAGCGCTACTTCACCGAGCAAAACGGCGGCATCGCGCTGCTCGAACTGCCGGGTGCATGAACCTCTGCAATGAATGCGGGCTGTGCTGCAACGGCGTCATGTTCCACACCGTCCGCCTCCAACCCCCGGATTCCGCGAAATCGCTCGCCGCGCTCGGACTGAAACTAAAACGAAAGAAAGGCGCGCACTACATCCTCCAGCCCTGCCCCGCGTGGCAGCATTCGCAATGCTCCGTCTATGCCGCCCGCCCGGAGCGCTGCCGCCTTTTCGAGTGCCGCCAGTTGCAGCGCATCGCCGCCGGTGAAACCACCGAGGCCGCCGCGCTGGAAAAAATACGCGATGTGCAGCGCCGCGTCGCGGGGGTGAACGAACTGCTCGCCCGCGCCGGCCGCACGGACCCGAAAAGACCGCTCGCCAAACGCTGCGAAAAAATCCTGGCCGAACCGCTCGATGAGTCGTCGCACCCCGCCGGCCTCGCACTCCGGGCGGACCTCACACACGCGATGGGCGAACTCAACGCCGTCCTCGACGCGGACTTCCGCCTCGTTCCCATCGCCACGTTGAAAATGACGGAAGCGCCCGAATCTCGATCCGACCAGTTGCGCGGTTGCCGGGAATGATCGCGCAGTCATGTTTTGAAGCCCGCATGACCCCGCTCCTCCACCGCTCTCACGCCGCCGGCTCCGTGCTCGCTGGCTGCGTGGTGGGGGCAAGGCGGTGGCCGGAAGCAGCCAGCGTGACAGCCGGAGCTGTTCGCGGCAGCGCAGGGTTAGGGCTTTTCGAGATAGCGTATTGCATAGATTCCGCTGGGATAGGCCGTCATCAGTTCGTATTCGGGGCCGGAGGATAATGGGTCGTGAATGAGGTAATCGGTGGCGGACTTGCCCGTGATGAGAACCCAGTGCCAGATACGGTTGTCATAGAGAACCTTGGCTATCACTGGATTTCCGGCGGCGAGTTGGGAGTCAATGGCCCCGTGCGTGGGTCTGTTGTCAAGATGAGCCTTTGCGCCGCCGTTGGTGACGGCGCTCACGCCAGACCATATCACAAGGCCGGAGGGAGTGAATGCCTGGTGCGTGGCCAACTGCCCATTCAAACTTGGCGGATCGAACTGGAATCCTCTGGATGTAAGAGCCATCGCCAACGAGCAAACGGTGCAACCAGTAGAGCCCATCGGGGAATCCGTCGCGCCAAGTGTCTGCTCGCTCCAAGAGGGATCCCACTGCTTGAAAAGCGGGGCGGTGATGCGGGTATTCATGGCGGTCCCGCCGGAAATTGGAATACCGATGCCAAGTGGCCGCCTGTAAAAATGCTTCCAGACGAGCATTGAGGCGGAAACGGCAAGAACACCGAGCAGAACAAAAAGCCTCTTTCGTGGTAGCGCGCTCATAGAAGCCCTAACGACCCCAAGCTCAGCGACTGCGGAGGCTGGCGCGCGGGCTGCGTGGCGGGGGCAAGGCGGTGGCTGGAAGCAGCCAGCGTGACAGCCGGAGCAGTTCGCGGCAGCGCAGGGTTAGGCGTCGCGGTTGAGTTCATTGACGGGCGCGGAATGAAGGACTGCTTCG
>JANXSB010000030.1 GCA_025352865.1 Chthoniobacter sp.
AGCACCATGAGCGCGACGATGTCGCTGCTGGGCGCGAGCGTTTTCGCCGGATCGAAAAACGTGCGGAGGTCGGCGAGGTTGCCGTGGAACTCCGGCTCGGCGGCGTGGCGAGCGAAATCCTTTTCACCGATGAGGTTTCCCCGATGCGTCTGCGTGCCGTGTTTTCCCGTGACGAACCAGCCGGCCCAGCGGTCGGCGAGCGGGGTGCAGTGGTCGATGTCGCCGACTTCGCCCGGCGTCTGCAACTCGCCGCTCGCGTCCGTGGGCACGGAGCGCAGGATGTGGCCGGGCACGCCGAGCGAGCGCTGGCCGCCGTGGCATTGCAGGCAGTCCGCGGAGCGCGTGAACTTCGGTTTGCGCATTTTTTCCTGCTCCAGCGAGTAAAAGATCGCGCCGAGTTTCGGATCGACTGCGGAGATTTCCATGACCGGCGCGCCCGCGACGTAGCCGATGTAGATGTCGTCGTTGAAATAAAGTGCGCGCGGATTCTGCGGCGTGATGTAGCTGCGTTGGAGCGAGGTTTTCGAAAAGACCACGGTCTGCGACGAGCGCGGCACATGGAGCGCGTCGAGCAGGCCGGGCAGGTAGCCGTAGGTGTCGTCCCACGCGAGCTTCACCTCGCCCGACTGGATGCGCGCTGCGAGACGCACCACGGGGTCGTCCGGCGTGCTCACGCTGTAGCGCACCGGCGCGGCATCGTATTCGAGCGGATGCGTCGAGCCTTGGAAATCCCCGGCGCGAACGTGCGCGGCGAGCCACAGCACAGCGAGGGAGACAGCGGATTTTGGCATTGGGAAACACGCAGCAAAAATGGGCGCGAATGAAAAATCAACCGGCGCGCGGGAAGAGCTGCATGGGGACGATGCCAGTTTCCCCTGCAGCCTTGCCCACGCGCCCGGCGCGCAGGCAGTATCCGCCCCGATGCAATTGATCCGCGACATTCACGAGTCCTGCCGCGCGGCGGGACGGCCCGCTGTTTCCTTCGAGTTTTTTCCGCCGAAGACCGACGAGGGCGACCGCAATCTGATGGAGAAAACGCTCCCCGCCCTGCTTGCGCTCAAGCCGGATTACTGCTCGATGACCTACGGCGCGGGCGGCAGCACGCGGGACAAGACCATCGGCATGGTCGATCGCATCCAGCGCGAGCACGGGCTCACGGCGATGATGCACCTGACGTGCGTGAACGCCACGCGCGCCGAACTCGGCGAGGTCCTCGCGGATGCAAAGAAGCGCGGCATCATGAACATCCTCGCCCTGCGCGGTGACCCGCCGGGCGGCACGGGTGAATGGATCGCGACCGAGGGCGGCTTCCAGTATTCGAGCCAGCTCGTCGCTTTCATTCGCGAACTCGGCGGGTATTGCATCGGCACGGCGGGCTTTCCCGAGGGGCACATCGCGCAAAAGGCGGGCGGGCTCGCGGACTGGGATTTTCTCGTCGGGAAGATTCAGGCCGGCGCGGACTTCGTCATCACGCAGCTTTTTTTCGACAACGAGGATTTTTTCCGCTTCCACGATTACGTGGTGAAAAAGGTCGGGCGTCCGGTGACGATCATCCCCGGCATGCTCCCGATTCTCTCCGGGAAGCAGACAAAAAAATTCACCGCGATGTGCGGCTCGCGCCTGCCCGCGCCCTTCGTCGCGCGGCTCGATGCGCTCGGTGACGACGACGCTGCGGTCATCGAATACGGCATCGAATACTGCACGCGCCAATGCGAGGCGCTGCTGAAGTTTGGCGTGCCCGGCCTGCATTTCTACGCGCTGAACAAACCGCACTCGACCTCGGCGGTCGTGCGCAATCTCGGCCTCGCGCGGTGAGCCTGCGCGTCTGGGCTTACAAAGGCTGCGACACCTGCCGCAAGGCGCAGCATTTTCTCGCCGAGCGAAAAATCGCGCACGAGCTGATCGCCATCCGCGAGCATCCGCCGGGCGTCGCCGAGCTGCGCGCCATGCTCGCACACGTCGGCGGTGATTTGCGCCGGCTCTTCAACACCAGCGGCGGCGATTACAAAACGCTGAACATGAAAGACCGCCTGCCCGGCATGAGCGTGGACGAAGCGCTCGCGCTCCTCGCCACAAACGGCAACCTCGTAAAGCGCCCGTTCGCGCTCGCGAAAAACCGCGGCACCACCGGTTTCAAACCGGACGAGTGGGAGCGGCTGATTTCCTGAACCGGTCGGCGATCAGCCAGGGCACATAGATCGCGGCGAAGAAGACCAGCGCGAGGCCGTTGATGTCGGCGACGTAGAGCCAGGGCGTGTCGGAGAAAAGATCGAGCATCGTGCGCTGCGCGGGCCGGTGCGCGAGGAAGCCGTAGTTCGCGCCGGTCAGCGCGTTCGTTGTGAGCGCCGCAGCGAGATAGACCTCCGACCAAATCACCACGCGCCTCATTCCGAGCGGGCGCATCTTCGGCACGAGCAGGAGAAAGAGCACGCCCGCCACGATGCCCGCGTGATCAAGGAAAAACCCGAGCTGCCGCCACCACGCCGTGCCGTCCGGAATCGCCGGCGTAAAGAGCGCCTGCAACGTCCCGCACAAGCCCCAGAAATAGCCCAGCTCGAAGCACGTCTGCCTCCGCCATAGCAAGGCCGCGACGACGGCGAAGAGCGCCCAATCGCACAGGTGCATCGGCAGCACCTCCTGCGCGGTGAATTTTCCCTCGCAGAATTTCTGCACCATGTTCGACGCGAAAACCGCGAGCAGCAGCGACGCGATCGCGCGTGAAAAATTTCGCTCCAGCGCCGGATGCGGACGCCGCCGGTGCATGGCCCACAGCACGACCGGGCCGAGAAAGGCGAGCGCGAGTGAGCCGAGCTGGAGTGGTGACACGGGCGAAGGCTTAGCGCGCCACCGCCGCCCTTGCGATCCGTGATTCCAAAACCTGCCGCCTTCGCTACGCTGCGCGCGTGCAATCTCCCCTCGCTGGCAAATCTCTCGTCGTCATCGGCGGCACCACTGGGCTCGGCCTCTCCGCTGCCAAAGCCTTTGTGGAAGCGGGCGCGCGGGTGATCGTGGTCGGGCGCGACGCGGCGAATGCGGAGCGCGCGGCGGCGGCGCTCGGCGAAAGCGCTCGCGCCATTTCCGCCGACGCCTGCGACCCGCAGACCGCGCCGCGCGCAATCGCGGAAGCCGTCGCGGCATTTGGCAAACTCGACGGTCTTTACCACGTCGCGGGCGGCAGCGGGCGGCGGATGGGCGACGGCCCACTGCACGAAATGACCGACGAAGGATGGCGCGCGACCTTCGATCTCAACCTCACATCGCTGATGTTTTCCAACCGCGCCGCAGTGCGGCAATTCCTCGCGCAAGGCACTGGCGGGAGCATTTTGAACATGGGCAGCGTGCTCGGCTGGAGCCCGTCGCCGCGCCACTTTTCCACGCATGCCTACGCTGCGACGAAAGCCGCGCTCATCGGCTTCAGCAAAGCAACCGCGGCCTATTACGCGCCGCAAAATATCCGCATCAACGTCCTCGCGCCCGCGCTCGTGGAGACGCCGATGTCGGCGCGCGCGGCGCATGATGAGACGATCCTGCGCTTCATCAAAACCAAGCAGCCGCTCGACGGCGGGCGCATCGGCCAGCCCGGCGATCTCGACGCCGCCGCGGTTTTTTTCATGAGCGACGGCGCGCGTTTCACCACCGGCCAGGTGCTCGCCGTCGATGGCGGCTGGTCGGTCAGCGAGGGGCAGCATGAGTAGCATCGCCATCGGCCTCGATCTCGGCGGCACGCAGATCAAAGGCGTCGTCGCCACGTGGACGGGTGACATCCTGCGGCGCGAAGTCCGCGCGACGAATGACGACGGCACCGCCTCGCGCACCTGGGCGCACATCGCAAAAAAACTCGCCGATCATCTCGGTCACGACCTCGCCATCGGCGTCTCTGCGCCAGGCCTGCCCGCGCGCGACCGGCGCTCCATCGCCATTTTGCCCGACCGCCTGCGCGGCATGGAGGGGCTTGACTGGACGGACTTCCTCGACCGCGAACGCTTCGTGCCGGTCGCGAATGACGCGCACTCCGCACTCGCCGGCGAGGCGTGGATCGGCGCTGCGCGCGGGTTGCAAAACGCGATCATGCTCACGCTCGGCACCGGCGTCGGCGGCGCGATCCTCGCCGACGGAAAAATCCTCCGCGGCCATCTCGGTCGCGCCGGGCATCTCGGCCATGTCTGCCTCGATGTCGCGGGCCCGCCCGGCATCGTCGGCACGCCTGGCACGCTGGAGGACTGCATCGGCAATCACAACGTCGCCGCGCGCACCCGCGGACTCTTTGCCACCACGCACGAACTCATCGCCGCCTACCGCACCGGCGAGCCCGAAGCCGTGCGGCTCTGGCTCGCCTCGATCCACGCGCTCGCCTGCGCCATTGCGAGCTTCGTCAATGTGCTCGACCCCGAGGCGGTGATCCTCGGCGGCGGCATCGCGCAGGCGGGAGACGCTGTGTTTGAGCCACTCCGCGCGGAATTGGCCCGCATCGAGTGGCGGCCCGGCGGCCACGAGGTAAAGCTCCTGCCGGCCACGCTCGGCGAATGGGCCGGGGCCATCGGCGCGGCGCGCGAAGCCATGGTGGAAGCGCAGGGGAAAGTATGAGGTATGAGGTATGAAGGATGAGTGATGAAATTTGTGGCCGGAGTTTCCTGCTTTTCATACCTCATCCTTCATACCTCATATTTCATACTTTCCGATGTCTCCCACGCTCGACTACCTCACGAAATGCCGCGCCCTGATCGGTGTGGTGGAAACGCAAACGTCCGCCATTGCGCAGGCCGCGGATTGGTTTGCGCAGACGATCCTCGCCGGACGCATGGTGCATGTCTTCGGCTCAGGCCATTCGCGCATCATGGTCGAGGAAATGTGGCCGCGTTACGGATCGTTCCCCGGCTTCAATCCGATCGTCGAGTTGTCGCTGAGTTTTCACAATCTCGTGGTCGGCGCGAACGGCCAGCGGCAGGCGATGTTCCTCGAAAATGTGAGTGGGCTCGCCGAGCGCATCCTGCGCAACTTCGACCTCGCGCCGACGGACTCGGCGCTCGTGATTTCGTCGAGCGGCTGCAACGTCGTGCCCATCGAGATTGCGGAGCAGTTTCAAAAGCGCGGCGTGCGCGTGGTGGCGATCATTTCAAAGGCGCACAGCGAGGCCAGCACGAGCCGGCACGCCGACGGGAAAAAGCTGCAAGACTTTGCCGACCTCACGCTCGATACCGGCGCACCGGTCGGCGACGCGATGGTGCGCATCGCCGGCCTCGACACGCCGGTCGCACCCGGCTCGACGGTCGGCGGCTGCCTGCTCGTGAACTCCATCAAAGCCGAAGTCGCTGCACGGCTCACGAAGGCCGGGCAACCGCCGACGGTGCTGAGTGGCGCAGCGGTTGTTGGCGCGGAGCGGGCGGTGGAGCTTTTTGAAAGCGCCTACGATGAGCACGCGCGAAGGCTGGCGAAGTTGTATGCGCGGATAGGGTTGAGTGATGAGGTATGAAGGATGAGTGATGAAAAGGAACGGCAGGATTTGCGGGCGCGGACGACGGCGTTTGCGATGCGGGTTTTGAAAATGGCGTCGGCTTTACCGAAGTCGCAGATCGCGCGGACGCTGGGCGGACAGGTGCTGCGATCGGGAACATCCGTCGGGGCAAATTATCGCGAGGCCTACCGCGCCCGATCCAAAGCGGAGTTCATTTCCAAACTCGGCGACTGCCTGCGCGAGTTGGAGGAAACCGCTTACTGGCTTGAATTGCTCTCCGCCGCGGAAATCGTGCAACCCGAACGACTCCGCGACCTCCGCAAAGAGTGCGACGAACTCCTCGCCATTTTCACCACGATTTCCAAAAACGCGAAATCCGCGTAACCCGCCATTCATCACTCATCCTTCATACCTCATGCCTTCCCTCCCTCTCCGCACCACCGTCATCGGCAGCTACCCGTTTCCCTCGTGGCTCGAATTCGCCTGCCAGCATCTCGATCAATTTGGCAAAGACGACCTCGCTGAAATGCAAGACGACGCCGTGATCGCCGCGCTGCACGACCAGCTCGCGGCGGGGCTTGATGTCATCACCGACGGCGAGCAGACGCGTTTCGATTTCAATCTTTCGTTTTACGGTTTCATCGACGGCATCGAGCTGGAAAGCGCATCGCCGCGCCGCTTCGGCCCGCCCGCGCACGACCAGCGCGGAAAGCACGCCGTCGTCGGTGAACTGCGCGCGCCACGCGGGCTCGGCGCGGTGGAGGAGTTCAAGCGACTGCAACGCCTCGCGCCCGCCGGGCCGGTTTTGAAAGCCAGCGTGCCCGGTCC
>JANXSB010000036.1 GCA_025352865.1 Chthoniobacter sp.
GCGGTCGTGGCCCTCCAGTAGTTTCCCGGCACCGGCTGTCATTTGACCGCGTTCGTCAATCACCTCCGACAAGTAGAGGGACATAAAACCAGGCGACTGGACCTCAATATTCTCTTGCCGGGATTTTTCGACCGCTTCGAGCATCCGTCCCATCTGTCTCCCCCATATTTCGAAGTCTGCCTTGTCGTGCGCGGGTGTGACTTTCAATACGCCGGTTCCGAACTCAAAATCGACATGATCGTCGCCGATGATCGGAATGAGCTTCTTCGTCATTGGAAGCTCTTCCGGCAACGGCTTGATCACGGAATGGCCAATGAGATGCGAGTAACGCGCATCTTTCGGGTTCACTGCGACCGCCATGTCGCCGGGGATGGTCTCTGGGCGCGTGGTGGCGATGGTCAGGAACGTGCCGGGCTGCTCAGCGACCTCGACTTTGAAATAGTACATCGTGCCGTTCTGCGGCTTCATCACCACCTCCTCGTCGGAGAGCGCGGTGAGGGAGGCGGGGCACCAGTTGACCATGCGTTTGCCGCGGTAGATGAGGCCCTTTTTGTAGAGATCGACGAAGACGCGAGAGACGCACTTGGAATACTCCGCGTCCATGGTGAAGCGCTCGCGCGACCAGTCGCAGGACGCGCCGAGTTTTTTCAACTGCTGGATGATGATGCCGCCGTGCTTGTCCTTCCACTCCCAGACTTTCTCCAAAAACTTCTCGCGCCCGAGGTCGTCGCGATGGCGGATGACGCCCTGCTTTTTCAACGTGCGCTCGACGACGGTCTGCGTGGCAATGCCGGCGTGATCGGTGCCGGGGAGCCAGAGGACTTCCTTGCCGAGCATGCGCGCGCGGCGGGCGAGGATGTCCTGGATGGTGTTGTTCAGGACGTGGCCGAGGGTGAGGACGCCGGTGACATTCGGCGGTGGGATGACGATGGAATACGCGGGCTTTTTCGAGGCGGGATCGGCGTGAAAAAAATCGTTGGCGAGCCAATCGGCGTACCAGCGTTCTTCGATGGCGGCGGGCTCGTAGGTTTTGGAAATCTCGGACATAGGGAAATGAAAAGGGGCGCGAATTTGGCGCGTTGGAGCAGGGTTGGCAAACTTCGCGTGGGTGGGGACGCGCTTTGAAAACGCCGTCATTCCTCGCTGCATTCCGGTGGCAAAGCCTTCCCGAACTCCACTCAGATGATTATGCCAGCCGCAGGTCGCAGGTGATGAGGCCGGGGTGCAGGCGCGTGCATGGGCTCATGCTGATCGGCGGTGCGGGCTCGTGCGGCGCGGCGGCGAAGTGGCGCTCGTTGTCGTCGAGTTTGAAAAGCGTTGTTTTTTTCCCGCGCGTGATCGTGAGGTAGAGCGGCATCTGCGGCGGGATGCCGGGGTGCAGCGACGGATATAAAGCTGTGCGGCGGTAGCGGAGTCCGGCTCCGGCGAGGCCGCCGGGGAAGCGGCGCAGCGGGAGCGCACGGCCCTGCACGCGAATCTGGCACTCGGCGGCGAAGGCTTTGCTGGCGGTGAACTCGAGGCGCTCGATGGAGGTATCGACAAAGCGGCTGGTGTTGCCGCCTTCGAGCGGCGTCTCGCAGAGCAGCGGCCAGCCTTCGTGCGCGCGGCGGATGGTGAGCGTGGCGTCGCCGTCGGCGTGCGTGAGCATGACGGGGAAACGCCACTCGAAAATCTCGCGGAAGATTTTCGCCGGCAGCGCGAAACCGCTGCGGCGGAGATCGCGGAGCACTTTCGCGAAGTCGGCCCAGAGGTGCGTGGGGAGGAAAAAAGTGTCGTGCAATTTGTCGCCGTGATCGGTGAGCGGTGCGGTGAACGGCTGCGCGAGCAGATGCGCGGCGAGCGCGTGCCAGAGCAGTGCGATGGCGGACATCCACGCGGCGTGCGGCAGCGATTCGACGGCGCGGAATTCGACGAGCCCGCGGCAGCCGCCGTCGGCGTTCACGTTCCAGAATTTGTCGAAGCTGATCTCGCTGCGGTGGGTGTTGCCGGAGCTGTCGGTGTGCAGATGGCGCAGCGTTTCGCTGAGGAGGTAGCGGTGGTCGCCGGCGGGGAGTTGGTCGAGAAACCGGTAGGCCATCTCGAGGTCGTAGAGCGAGCTGACGCATTCGTCGGGGCGCGGAGCCTGCGAGGACGGGCCGACGTACTGACCGGTGAAAATGTAGGCGAGCGACGGATGACGCTGCCAGTAGCGCAGCATGGACGTGACCCACGCGGGATGCGTGAAGAGCGGATTTTCGTCGAGGCTCGGGCCACCGAAAAGGAGGTGGTTGCCGCCGCCGGTGCCGGTCTGCTCGTCGGGCGCGGGTTGTTTGAAAGAGCGCAGTCCGACGGTGGTGCAGGCGCGCTCCAGCGTGTCGAGCCACGCGGCGTATTCGCGCCACGTCGCGCACGGCGGGAGGTTGATTTCGAGCACGCCGGGATCGGAGGCGATGCCGAGTTTGATCCATTTTTCCGCCTCATCGCCCGGCACATAGCCGGCGAAAATCGCGGGGCCGAACCGCGCGTCGTGCAGCGCGGCGGCGATGTGCTCGACGAGCGCGAGCCAAGGCTCCTGCAACAACGGCGGGAGAAAGACGTGCAGCGCGCCGTCCTTGATTTCGATGGTGAGTGCGCGGCGGTTCACGTCCTCGGGCAGGGAGGCGAGCGGCAGGCGCAGGCCGGCGGGGCCTTCGGCGGGCAGCAGATCGAGGCTCTCGCCGAGCGGCCACGTTTCGGTGAGAAAACCGGCGGCATCGTGATCGAGAGGGAGCACGAGGACGGGCCGCGTTTCGTCGCGAGGATCGACGCCGCGAATCCACCCGGACGCGAGGCCGAGACGGTGCAGGAGGTTTTCCGCGAAGAGCGCAAACGCCGTGGCGTCGAGCGTGGCGGGCAGCGCTGGCGCGGGATGCGCGAGCGATGTGACGAGCGGGGAATCGTCGCGGTTCCAGACGAGAATGATCGCCCAGCGCGGGTTGACTTCGCCGGGGTAGTGCTTGCCGGGAGAGAAGACGGGCACAGCATTCGGGAGCGCCTGGGCGATGAGCGCATCGGCGAGCGCGTAGCCGTAGCGGAGCTTCGTGGGGCCGAGCGCGGTGATGCTCCACTCGGGGCCTTGCGGGTCGTCGGGCACGTACGTCGGCTCGCCGCCGAGCGTGAGTTTCACGCCGTGCGCGGCGAAAGCGGCGTCCACTTTGTCGGCCACGCAGGCGAGGGATTTCGGGAGCTTCATGGCGTTATTATATTTAACGCAGAGACGCGGAGGCGCAGAGGTCGCGGAGGAAAGGCGAAGTCGCCGCGCTCCTGCGATTGATCCCGGATGGAAAACTCTGGAAAACTCTCTGCGCTCTCTGCGCCTCTGCGTCTCTGCGTTAAAAACAGGATCTTCATTGCGGGAGGACTTGCAGAGAGGCGGTCATGGTGTGCGGCACGCGATGGTCGGAAAAATAATCGCCGAGCACGGGCGAGATGTCGGCGGGCGTGAGGCCGACGGCGGCGGTGAGATGATTGTGGTTGCAGAGGTAGCCGTTCGTGGGATCAAAGCCGAGCCAGCCCGCGCCGGGCACGTAGAGTTCTGTCCACGCGTGCAGTGCGCCCTCGGCGCGTTTCTCGGTGTCGCCGAATTCGCAGATGTAGCCGCTCGCCAGCCGCGCCGCGAGACCGAGCCCGCGTGCGACCTCGGCGAGCAGCACCGCGAAATCCCGGCACGATCCGCGCCCGAGCCGCAGCGTCTCCTCCGGCGCGTAGGCTGCGCCTTCGTCGCGACGCTCATACGCCAGCTCGCGGTGCAGCGCCTCGTTCAGCGCCACGAGCGTCTCCACGGTCGGCTGGGGCGATGCGGGCGCTTTCCAAAATGGCAGCTCCAGCGCCGGCCCCGCGCCGAGATACGGCGCGAGCACGTGCGCCTCGCGCGCGGTGTAGGCAAAGGGCAGCGCGACCGCGTGCGGGGCGACGATGAACGCGAACGCATTGCGCGGTTCGATCTCCAGCTCGATGTCGAGCTGCGCGCCGAGCAGCGTGCTTTTGCCGGTGTAAGCGCACGACGCCACCTCGTTGTCGAAGAGGTCGCGGCGCATGTTCACGAGCGCGCCGGGGTTCGTCTGGAAAGCGATCGAGCGCACGCGGGCGGAGCGGTCGGCCTTGGGGAAAAGGCGGAAGAGGTGCGTGGAAAAGCTGACGGGCTCGGCGTAGGCGTACTGCGTCTGGTAGGCGATGCGGACTTTCATGCGGCGGGCGGGATGGCGGAAATAAGTTAGAGGTCCTTCGACTGCGCTTCGCAAAGCCGAAGCTTCGCTCAGGATGACGGGGAAGGGAGGGCGCGTGAACTATTTTGCGGAGCCGGCGGGCGGCGCGAGTTTTGGCGCGAACCACGCCTCGATTTCGGGCAGCGCGCGCGTGCGGAATTCGGCTTGGAAACGGATTTCGTCCGCGGCTTTCGCCACGCTCGGGGCCGCGCCGGGCGGGAGGCTTTTCGCGGCCCACGTTTCGAGTTCGGCGGCGCGGTCGGCGGTCGCGGGCAGGGCGGTGAAAAGTTCGGGCACATACTCATTGGCCTGGTGCGCGGTGAGTTTGGCGTGGAGCGCGTCGAGAAAGGTGCGCGCAAAGGCGAGCGCCGGCTCGGGGTGCTCGCCGGCGCGGGCCACGCGGGCGACGAGCGAGGCGGCGTCGCGCGGCGGCAGCTCGGGCGTGAGCGCGAGGTCGAGCGTCTGCGCGGCGAGCACGCTGTCGCGGGCAGTGGCGAGGGCGGTGTAAAGCTCGCGCTTCTGCTCGGCGCTGGAGGTTTTCACGGCGAGCTCGTGGAGCTGCGTCCACGTTGCTGCGTCGGCTTCGCGGCCGATGATCGTGAGCACGGTGGCGCGCAGATTCGCATCGAGCGAAGCGGGCTCGGCGAGCCACTGCACGAAGCGTGCGCGGGCCGTGCGCAGCGTCTCCGCATCGCCGAATGCGCCAGCCATGCCGAGCACCGACGGGCGCAGGCGCGTGACCAGCGGGGCTTCGTCCTTCGCGGGTTCCCAGCCGAGCTGCGCGAGCTGAGGGCGGAGGAAAGTGAGCGCCCATTTGTGAAAAGGCACGCGGTGCCGGGTGGCGGGATCGAGGGCATCGGCATCGCGCGCCATGCGGTCGATTTGCCAGAGCACGCCGAGGATTTCCTCCAGCTCCGTGGGCGAAGCGGTGTCGAGCAACGCATTGGCGAGGAGCAGCCAGGCGGCGGGCACAGCGCGGTCGGCCTGCGCCAGCGCCCAGGTGTCATTGAGCAGCGTGAGCCGGTCGGCCTGGGCCATGTGCGCGAGGTTCTTGAGCAGCCGCTTGAAAGTCTCCTCCGGGTACTGCACGCGGTAGTAGCCCGCGCCGCCGACATTGGCGATGTCCACGGTCTCCGGGTCGCGGCGGACGTAGGTGAAATGGCCGGGCGCGAGCAGCTCCGTGAGCACGCGCTGCGGATCGCCCGCCGGGGCGGTGGTCAGCGGGATCATCCACCGCAGCTCGGGCGCTTTTTCCTGATGCACGGTGAACCGCTGCTGCGTCCACACCGGCGTTGACGAGTCGGTCGTATTCACGTTGCCCACCACCACCAGCGGAAACCCCGGCTGCTCCGTCCAGTCCTTCGCAAACTCGCGCACGTCCTTCCCACTCGCCGTGCCGAGCGCGGCCCACAGGTCGGCGGTCGTCGTGTTGGAAAGCGCGTGCTTTTTCATGTAGCCGCGGATGCCCTCGCGGAACTTCTCCTCGCCCAGCCACTCCTCAATCATGCGGATGACGGCCTGCCCTTTCTGATATGTGATTTCGTCGAACGCATCGCCCGCCTCGCTCTCGGTTTTCACCGGCATCTGGATCGGGTGCGTGGTCGCGCGCGCGTCGAGGCGCATCGCGTATTCCTTGCTCGCGGCGGCGCGCAGCCAGGCCTTCCACTCGGGGTGGCGGCGGGCCGTCTGTTTGGTCGCCATCCAGCTCGCGAAGCCCTCGTTGAGCCACAGGTTGTCCCACCACGCCATCGTCACCAGATCGCCGAACCACTGGTGCGCGATCTCGTGCGCGACGATGCCATACACGCGCTCGCGCTGCGCCTCCGAGGAGGCGGCGGGGTCGAAAAGCAGCAGGTCTTCGCGATAGACAATCGCGCCCCAGTTTTCCATCCCGCCCGCGCCGGTATTGGGCAGCGCGAGCTGATCCAGCTTCGGAAGCGGATATTTCACGCCGAAGTATTCCGTATAGTCCCGCACGATCTCCTTCGTGACCTCCAAGGCATAGCGCGCCTGCTCCTTTTTCCCCGGCGTAGTGAATATGGCGAGCTTCACGCCATCGACCTCGTCCTCCACTTTCTCAAACTCCCCGGCGAAGAGGGCGAGGAGGTAGGTGGGCATGGGTGGGGTGAGATCGAACTCTACGATGTCCGGCTTTTTCGGATTCCGATTCCACGGCTTCGCGGGCATGTTACTTACGACCGTCAGGCCGGTGGGCAGAATCACGCGGAGAGTCATCTTAGCCCGGAACGCCGGCTCATCCCAGCAGGGGAACATCCGGCGGGCATCCCCCGGCTCAAACTGGGTGGCTAGTGCTTTCTGCTCCACCCCGTCCTTTTGATAGCGGCTGATGTAGAGTCCCTGCGGCTGCTCCCCCAGCGTCCCGGTGTAGGTGATCGTCACGCAGTGTCTGCCAGGCAGGAGTGGCTCAGGCGTGGCAAGGGTCAGCGTCTGTGCGGCCTCGTCGAGCATGACCGGGAGATCGGAGTAGTCAGTTTTCATGTCCGTTGCCCTCGTGATCTTGAGCCCGAGGGAGTTCATGACAATCCGGCTTGTCGGCTCCGAGACCTCTAGCTGGACGACAACTTTCCCTTTGAATGTCCCCGCTACCAAGTCCGGAACGATGATGATGTCGTATTGTTCCGGCACTACCGACTTCGGCAGCTTCCCCGGCGTCTTGGCAAAGGCGAACGGCTCCTCCGCCGCGCCGCGCGCCACGAGCAGCAGGAGGGCGAGCGCGAGATGGAGGGGAAGCTGCCAGCTTCCCCTGCAGCCGCGCGTCTTCGCGTGTGAATCGAAAGTCGCCGCAGGCGACGGAAGACAATAGCCCAGCGCTTCAGCGCTGGGTGAAGC
>JANXSB010000056.1 GCA_025352865.1 Chthoniobacter sp.
CCCGCTTCCGTTCCAACTATCATACCGCGAGCTGGCATGATGCGCTGACTTCCGCGGAAAACGGGATTCAGTACACGCTAGTGCGACTGCGGAGCCCGCTGACCCCAAACGGCGTTCTGACCAGTCCGCTTGCGGTTCCTGGCTCGCTCCAATCCGACCTCGCCGCGCTTTCCGCGGGCGGCACTTCGGTCAACGGCGCCGTCCTGACAGGTTACAACGGCGGCACGCCCTACCCAAGAATCCAGCTTCCCACGCTCACCATCCCTCATGTCGGCGAAGGCAGTTCGCAGTTCAGCGCAGTCGTCATTATCGACGGGGTTCCCTCGGCCAATCTCACCAACAGCGGAGCGAACAACTGGTACCGCATTCGATCCGTCGGCACAGTTCCACTGAGCGGGAGTGCTAATGTCGGCATCCAGAAGTATGACAACTTCCTACGCAAGCTCCAATTTCGTGTCGATAGCTCAGGCAGCGCGCTTAGCAAACCCCAGGCCGTGCGCACGGTGGAAGTCATCGCCAAGCCAGTCACGATTGGCAGTGCCGCACTTTTCGGTGTTGCCGGGGTCGATCTCAACAACCAGAACGTAGTCATCGACAGTTATGACTCGCGCAGCGCGCTCTACTCCACCAACGGCATCTACGACGCCGCCAAAGCCACGGCCAATGGCAATGTGGTCACCGACGACGGCCTGACGAGCGGTGGCGCAATCGGCGTGATCAACCTCAGCCCATCTGGCGCCCACGTTTATGGAAATATCGCCACCAACAACACTGCGGCCGTGGGCAACGCCAGCAACGTCACCGGCAATATTACGCAGGACTTCTACCAGTATCTCCCTCCCGCCCCAGATCCTTCCGCCGTGAGCAGTTCGTGGACGAACTTTTCCGCTTTTTGGTCAATCATGTCCACCGGCACCGCAGCTTCCCCTGCCCGCTATAAGATCAGCAACAACGGTGGGGACTTGAAGCTGACCGGGGGGGCCTCCCTCAGCATTATCCCCCCGGCGACCGGAGAGGGCTACGTGGAGATTTGGATCCCAAGGGATCTCACGATTTCCGGCAACGGCGGGATCAATATCCCCCCCCATGTTCACGTCATTTTTTACATCGACGGCAACGTCCAAATCGCCGGCAACGGCATCGTCAACACCGCGTTGATTCCTGGCAACGTCGTCCTTTACGGGAACCACGACTCGACGGTGGTCCAGAGCATGACCGTCAATGGCAACGGCCAGTTCGCCGGAATGATCTATGCACCAAGCGCGAGTGCCTCAGTCATAGGAGGTGGCAGCAACGGGGCGATGTATGGGTCGATCTTTGCCAACAGTATTTTCTTCAACGGCGTGACCAGCCTCCACTACGATACCGCGCAAGGAGACGTGGGTGCCGTCATTGATTACCGGATCGCCTCTTGGTACGAAGATAACAGTCTGACGCGCTGAGCTAAGTCGGTTGCCAGCCGCACCCGTCGGCGGATCACGCGTTCGCCCGCGCTTTCAATCCGCAAAGCAGCACGGCTTTTCCGCACAGGCCAGCAGGCGATCCCGGTATTCGGCGCGCGGGATTTCCCGCGCGCCGAAGGTCTCCAGATGCGGGGTCAGCCACTGCGTATCGAGCAGCTCAAAGCCCCGCGCCCGCAGCCGCATGACCAACGCGTGCAGCGCGACCTTCGAGGCGTCGGTGACCTCGTGAAACATCGACTCCCCGAAAAACGCCCCACCCAGCGTCACGCCATAGAGCCCGCCCGCCAGCCGCCCCTCCAGCCACGCCTCCACCGAGTGCGCATGCCCACGCCGGTGCAACTCCACATAGCTCGCGATGATCTCCTCATTGATCCACGTCTCCTCCCGCACGGCGCACGCACGCATCACCGTTTCAAAAGCCGTGTCCACCCGAATCTCGAACGCCCCCTTTTTCAAAGTCCGCCGCAGCCCGTGCGGGATGCGGAAGCCCTCGTCGAGCGGGATAATCCCGCGCGGGTCGGGTGAAAACCACGCGATTTCGCCGTCTGGCGAGGCCATCGGGAAAACCGCGTTGCGATACGCGTGGAGGAGCAGATCCGCCGAAATCATGGGGCGCGTTTATCGCCGATGCCCGCGCCGCGCGCAATCGCGGGGCGCGCGCACTTTCACCTTCACTTCCGCCCCACTCGCACGCTATGACACGCGCATGAAAGCCATCCTCGTCTCGATCGCGCTCGCCGGTGCGGGCCTCGCACTCACCGGTTGCGAAACCGACCTGCCGCCCGACCACACCAAGCCCAATCCCGCCGAAAAACTCGGGCGCGGCGTGACCGGCCACGGCACCCTCTCCGAGCCCGACCGCTCCACCGATCCCGTCATCCGCGAAAACACCCGTGTCGGCAACTAGCGCCGTCGCCCCGGCGTCGCGGATCGTCATCCTCGATTTCGGCTCGCAGTACACGCAGGTCATCGCGCGCCGCGTCCGCGAGTGCCAGGTCTATTCGCAGATCGTGCGCTGCGATTTGCCGGCGAAGGAAATCGCCGCGCTGAATCCGCGCGGGCTCATTCTCAGCGGCGGCCCGTCGAGCGTTTATGGAAAGGACGCGCCGCAGCCCGACCCCGCGATTTTCAATCTCGGCATCCCCATCCTCGGCATCTGCTACGGCATGCAGCTCATGGGCCACCACCTCGGCGGCAAAGTGGAGCACAGCGCCCGGCGCGAGTACGGCAGCGGCCTGCTCCATGTGAAAGAGCGCGCCTGTCCGCTTTTCCACGGCCTGCCCGCGGCCATCGACATTTGGAACAGCCACGGCGACAAGCTCACCAAACTCCCCCGCGGCTTCCGCACCGTCGCCGCTACCGACAACTCGCCTTTCGCCGCCATCGAGCAGCCGAAGAAAAAACTCTACGGCCTCCAGTTTCATCCCGAAGTCGTCCACACCCCGCGCGGCAAGGAACTCCTCGCCAACTTTCTCTACGAAATCTGCGGCTGCAAAATGGATTGGACCATGGGCTCCTTCATCGACCACATCTGCGCGCAGATCCGCGAGCAGGTCGGCAGCGACCACGTCCTCCTCGGCCTCAGCGGGGGCGTGGACTCGAGCGTCGCCGCCGCGCTTTTGCACAAAGCCATCGGCGACCAGCTCACCTGCGTCTTCGTGGACAACGGCCTCCTCCGCAGCAACGAAGCCGACGCCGTCCAGCGCCTCTTCGGCGATAACTTCCGCATCAAGCTCAAGACCGTCCGCGCCTCCGCGCGCTTCCTCTCGCGGCTGAAAGGCGTCACCTCCCCCGAGCGCAAACGCAAAATCATCGGCAACGAATTCGTCCGCGTCTTCGACGACGCCGTGAAATCGCTGACCAAAGCTGGCACCAAAACCCGCTTCAAATTTCTCGCCCAAGGCACGCTCTACCCCGACGTCATCGAAAGCGTCGCCATCGCCGGCAACCCCGCCGCCTTAATCAAGAGCCACCACAACGTCGGCGGCCTGCCGAAGAACATGAAACTCAAGCTCGTCGAGCCGCTCCGCGAGCTTTTCAAAGACGAAGTCCGCGAAGTCGGCGCGCAGCTCGGCCTGCCCAAAGAAGTCACCCAGCGCCAGCCCTTCCCCGGCCCCGGCCTCGCCGTCCGCATCCTCGGCGCGATCACCGGCGAGCGCCTCCGCATCCTCCGCGAAGCCGACGCCATCGTCGTCTCCGAGATGAAA
>JANXSB010000083.1 GCA_025352865.1 Chthoniobacter sp.
TGGCGGGATCGATTTGCAAATACTTTGGCCCGCCTTCGAGCATCATGTTGGCGTGCGTGCGGCGGGCCCACGGCTGCACCACCACGTAGTAGGCTTTGTGAAAGTTGAACGCGCACGGGCAGTCCTCGTTCAGCATTTCCAGCAGCCGTTTGCACAGCGCGAGGCGCTCGGGGCCGTTATCCATCAGCGCCATCTGCTCGAAGACCTTGTCGAACTCCGGGTTCATATAGCGCGACTCGTTCTTGCCGGCGGGCGGGATGTTTTTGCTGTAGAAAAGGAAGAAGAAATTCTCCGGGTCAGGATAGTCCGCGCCCCAGCCGGTGCTCGGCGCGATCTGAAACTGCCCGCGCTCCTGCTTCTCCAGCATCTTGGCGAACGTGTTTTCGCGCACCGTGATCTTGATGCCGAGCGCCTCGAAACACCGCTGCTCGTACTCCGCCGTCTGCCGCTCCTCCGAGCCGGTCGCCGTCACATCCATGGACAACTCCAGCGGCTTGCCCGTCTTTGGATCAATACCATTCGGATAGCCCGCCTCGGCGATGAGCTGCTTCGCCCGTTCGAGATTGTAGGCGTTCGGATTCACCCAGTCATTGATGTGCCCGAAGATGCCCGGCGGCACGAGCTGCGTAGCCACCGGCGAGACGCCGTATTTGAAAATGTCGCAGTAGTCCTGCGCATTGTAGGCGCAGGCCAGCGCCTTGCGCAGCTTCGGGTTCGCGAGCACCGGGTCGAGGCAGTTGAAGCTGATGAAAAACGTGCTCAACTCGGTGTCCTTTTCGAGCCGCATGCCGCGCGCCTTGAGGTCGGGCGCGATCTCATTATTGCCGCTGACCACGCGCCCGACCGCGTCCTTCGCGACCGCCGTGCCGTCGAAATATCCCTGCCGCGCGAGCATCCACATGGTCTGCGTCTCGCGCAGGATCGGCCACTCGATTTCGTCCACCATCGGGAGCTTTTGCCCGGCGAATTGTTTCAGCCAATCCGCCTGCTCCGGCGGAAAGCCGTCGCTCGGAAAAACCGTGGTGCGGTAGTCGGGATTGCGCACGAGGCGAAAGCGGTGCGCCTCCTCATACTCCGCGATGATGAACGGGCCGGTGCCCACGGGATGCCAGTTGAAAGCCGCACGCTGCACGCCGTCGTGCATTTTCCCGTCGTAATACTCCACACCCTCACGCGGCACCGGCGTGGTGAACTGCATCGCCAGCCAGTAGATGATCTGCGGATACGGCGAGGAGAGCCGGATTTTGAAAGTCTGCGCGTCCACTACCTCCAGCCCCGGCAGCCGCGCGGTGTAGTCAAACTTGCCGGATTTTTTCCCCGCCTCATATAGCTCGTGCATGCCGACGACCACCGGCTCCAGCGTCGAGTAAATCGGACACTCGATCTTCGGGTCGCACATCCGCAGCCACGCGAAATGAACATCCTCGGCGACCACTTCGCGGCCCTTGCCGCCGGGAAAACACGGGTCGTCGTGGTAGGTGATGCCGCGCTTCAAACGGCAGGTGTAGGTGACCTTGCCATCCGGCTCCGCGGTCCGTTCCGGCAGTGCTTCGAGCAGCGCGGGGACCAGCTCGAAAGGATCGGTTTTCAGCGGATGATATTCGAGCAGCGTGTCCAGAATCGCCTCCTGGATGCGGTGGCTCATCTGGTCGTAGGCGTGCTGCGGATCGAGCCCCCGCGGGTCATCCGCGAGATACGCGTAGCGCACCCGCCACGGCGTGCCGTCGTCGCGCGTGGTGCGGGTGGGGGCGGGGTGGGGGTTGGTGTCGCAGCCCGTGAGCAGGGCGAGGGAAAGAAGGAAGGCGGAAGGCGGAAGACGGAAGAAAAGACGGAGAAGCCGCCAGCCCGGAAATGCTCCGTTCTTCCGCCTTCCGCCTTCCGCCTTCCGCCTTTCCGCCGTCATCCCTTCTTCTGCTGCTGCGCTTTGATTTTGTCCCGCAGCTCCGCCGCCAGCTCGTAGGCCTCATTGGCAATCGCCTTGTCCATTTCGCGCTGCATTTTTTCCAGCTTCGTCAGCGGCTGCTTGGCGCGCACTTCCTCCAGCCACTCGCTGAGAAAACTCAGCTCGGGACTGTTCGCCTGCGCCTCGGAGTTCTCGATCTTTTCGTAAAAGGCGCGGATCTTTTCCATGCCCGCCTCGATCTTCCGGGAGGCCGCCGCGTACTCCTCGCGCTCGATCTCGATGGACGCTCGGGCGCGCGTGTTCATCATCAGCACGTAGGGCGTGAATTGCAGCACCGACGCCGCCAGTTCCTCCGGCTGCGCATGCACGCCCACGAAGTTGAACATGTCGAGATTGCGCTGCGTGTCGCGGATCACGCCCTGGTAATCGCTGAGCTGAAAGAACGAGATGTAGCGGTGATAGTACTGGATGCCCTCCTGCTGCAGCTCGCCCACTTCGTCCGCGGAAAGCACGTAGGTCTCGCTCTTTTTCTCCGCGCGCCTGGCCCGCTCCTGATGGTATTCGAGCAGCGATTCCCGGTCGTGCGGCTCCTGCCCGTCGGGCCGTCCGAGCGTTTCCATCTGGATGAGCCCGAGATCGATGCGGAGCTGGAGTTTCTCCTTCCCATCGCTGCCCAAAATCTTCCGCACCTTGATCATGCCGGGTTCATGCGGCCAGTCGCGGAGCAGGTCGTTTAAGTCGAGACTCATTGGATGCGGACTATCGAAACCCGGCTGTGCTTTGTCAATGAACGCGGGCGGGCGGCGGCTGAGTGGTTGAAAAAAAACGCGGTCATTCTGAGCGCAGTTCCACTCGGCTTGGCGAGTGGAACGGAGTCGAAGAACCTCTAACTATTTCTTCGGGGCGAAGGC
>JANXSB010000089.1 GCA_025352865.1 Chthoniobacter sp.
GGTGTAGAGCTGGCCCCCATACACGCCTGCCACCAGCTTCGTCCCATCAGCCGACGAGGCGACCACCTGCCAATTCCGGTTGCTGTCGCGCGGCGTCCACGTCGCCCCCGAATCCGTGGAGGTGTAAAGCTGACCCGTATACGCGGCTGCCACCAACTTCGTCCCATTCGCCGACGAGGCGACCCCATACCAGTGCCCGCTGTCGCGCGGCGTCCACGTCCCCCCGGAATCCGTGGAGGTGTAAAGCCCGCCATAATGGTTGCCTGGCACCCCAATGTCGGCTGCCACCAGCTTCGTCCCATCCGCCGACGAGGCGACCCCATACCAACTCCGGTTCTGGTCGCGCGGCGTCCAGTTCACCCCGGAATCCGTGGAAGTGTAGAGCTGGCCCCCAGACACGGTCGCCACCAGCTTCGTTCCATCCGCCGACGAGGCGACGCCATTCCAATCCCGGTTGCTGTCGCGCGGCGTCAGTGCTGTTACATTTGAAAGCTCGTTCGTGGCCCCGCTGCCGACACGCTGGTCAGCATTGGCCGCGAGGATCCAGCCGCCAGCGCCTGCCCCGCACACCCGCACCACATTGCCCACGGCAGGAGAGGCTGGCAGGGTAATCGTCACCTGCGCGGCGTTGCTCAAGATGTAGCCGGTATTCACGGCGGCCTGCTGGGAGGTGCCCGCGACGTTCACCCAGGAGAAGCCGCCCGAGACGCCCGTGAGTCCTGCGCCATTGCCGACAAAGGCCGTGGCCGTGACCGTCCCCGCAGAGAAGTTGCCGCTCGCATCCCGCTTCACGACCGTGCCGGCGGTGTTCGCGCTGGTCGCCGCATTGGCGAGGTTTGCACCGGAGGCCACGCCGGCCGAAGCGACACCGCCCACGGTGGCGACAGCCGTGGCGCCCTGCGTGCCGGTGACATCACCGGCGAGCGCGCCGGAGAAGCTGGCGGCGCTGCCCGAGACATTGCCCGTGACGTTGCCATTGAAGGTGCCGGTGGTGGTGCCGCCGAGGGTCAGCCCGCTGGCGAGCTGGGCGGTGCCCACCGTATTGGGCGCCAGGCTCGTGGCGGTGATGCCGGTCAGCGCCGAGCCATTCCCGTGGATGACGCCCGTGAGGTAGGTGTCCGTCTGGGTGGTGCCGTCGCCGATGCGGATCTTGTTGCTTTCCCCGGCCACGCCCGCATGGCCGATGGCGATATTGTTGCTGCCGGTGGTGAGCTGGATGCCGGCGTCGTTGCCGATGGCGATGTTATTGACGCCCCCGGTATTGCCTGAGAGCGCACGGGTGCCGAAGGCCGTGTTGGCGTAGCCGGTCGTGTTCAACGTCAGCGCGTTGAAGCCGCCGGCCAGGTTGTCGTTGCCGTTCGTGTTGGCGAGGAGTGCGCCGCTGCCGAGCGCCACATTGTGGACGCCGGTCGTGTTCAGCTTCAGCGCGCCGAAGCCGCCGGCCACGTTGTCGTTTCCCTCCGTGTTGGCTTGGAGCGCGTTGGTGCCGAGGGCAGTGTTCTGGATGCCGGTCGAGTTGGCGTAAAGGGCGGCGGCACCGTTGGCGGTGTTGTTGCTGCCGGTCGAGTTCAAGGTCAGCGCGCCCACGCCGCTGGCGGTGTTGTTGTCGCCGCTGACATTGGAGTAGAGCGCACCGGCACCGCTGGCGGTATTGCTGCTGCCGGTGGTATTGAGGAGCAGCGCGCTGAGCCCGCTGGCCGTGTTGTTGCTGCCGGACGTATTGGAATAAAGCGCGTTGCCGCCGCTGGCGGTATTGCTGCTGCCCGTCATGGTGAAATTCCCCGCGTTCGGGCCGGCGAAGAAGTTGCTGCTGCCATAGCTGTGGAGGAGCGGGCTGCCGTTCTGGGTGATCACGCCCACGGTGCCGGAACTGGTGCTCGGCAGCGTGAGGGTGCCGGTCGCACTCACGATGCCGCCGGTGATCGTCCCGCCGGTGAAGTTCCCGCTGCCATCGCGCTTCACGAGGGTGCCCGCCGTGCTGGCACTGGTCGCCGCATTCGCCAGCAAGGTGGCGGCGTTGACATTCGCCGCACTCGATCCCCCGACAAAGGAAACCACGGTCGCCCCCTGCGTGCCGGTGACATCGCCGACGAGCGCGCCGGTGAAGCTGCCTGCGGTGGTCGCCGTCGTCGCCGTCGTGGCAGTGGTAGCCGTGGTGGCATTGCCCGTGAGATTGGCCGTGATGGTCCCGGCGGTGAAGTTTCCGCTCGCATCGCGCTTCACGATCGTGCCCGCCGTGCTGGCACTGGTCGCCGCATTCGCCAGCAAGGTGGCGGTGTTGACATTCGCCGCGCTCGACCCCCCGACGAGGGAAACCGTGGTCGCCCCCTGCGTGCCGGTGACATCGCCCAGAAGGCTTCCGGTAAAGCTGCCGGCGGTGGTGGCCGTGGAGGCGTTGCCCGTGAGATTGGAATCGGTGAAGGCAATGGTCTTGCGCGTCGGGGAACCGCTGTTGTTCGTGACGAAGACATTCGTGCCGTCGAACTCCACGGCCCCGAACACGGGCG
>JANXSB010000104.1 GCA_025352865.1 Chthoniobacter sp.
ATGTTGAATATGCAGACGCGGGAGATCAACCTGAGAGAAGAACTCAGGGTGTCGAAGACTGAGACCACCATGGCCCAAGCCGCTGAGGCACAGGTCACGATTGAGTTGTCTCTCAGGCAGGCAGACATTGCCGTCCTCCAATCCAAGAATGCAGACCTGGAGGCCCAGGTGGCTCTAGGACAGGTCGTTCCAGCACCTGTGCCCGTTGACCCCCCTGTGGTCTTGCAGTGACCTGGGAGGGCAGGGAGGCCTGTTCGTGCGGGTACTGTGGGGGAGATAGCCTATCCGTCATAGACGAGCACCGTTGACCCAGGACACGAGACAAGGTCAATCCATAGGGATAGTGGTCTTTGGTATTTGGACGCCTCCTGAGGGCAGCTAGACGCCTTCTCGGTGGCAATCTTAAGGACTTGGGGGGGGTCGCCTAGACAAAAGGCACCAGCGCGTGGTCGCTGGAGACCCAGGAGTTACAGGTGAGAGACGATTGGAACATTGTGAAATCCACCTGGTGTACTGGCCCCCCGACCAAAATAATTTATGCCCAAAAAATATGCGTACCTATAGTCGATATGCATCACACGACATTCCCCCCATGGGGTAGAGAGAATCTGGTAGAGCCCCACTGTCGTCAAAAAGGGCTGATCTCCTGCAATATAGGCTCTAAAGCCTTGATATCTCTCATATCTCCTAAGATTGTTAATCTCATCCCATCCACACAAGCCTACTCGCGCGAATCAATAGCAACGAAACGCGGCGCCGCAAATCACCCGGTGAATTCGCTTGTGATTCATGCGGCGTTTTTTGCTTTTTTTTTTCGTTGGCCTGTGGGATAAATGCCACAACTTCAGTGTCAATAACCTCACACTTTGCGAGATCCGCCACACCAGCCAATTACCAAAACCCTGCAATATCGCCAGGTTACGCTCCTAAACCGCGTGGCACGCTGATTGCTTAACGAACAGGCATCGTGCCGAACACTCAACCAATAACCAAGGAGGACAACATGGGCACACCACGAATTCTAATCTCACTGACCGAAGACGGATGGACAGCGACCTTTGAAGATGATCCCGGTATCGACGACACAGAGGGGAGTGATACAGTGCCACTGGCCTACTCCCTGAATTGTTCACCGAACGCCGTGATGGCCAGCATGCGGAAGGTGTACCCGAATCATGACGTGGTGCTGTCATGAGCACCGAGGGATTGAGAGCCTTGTTTTTTGCCTTGATCGTGGGCACGCTGCTATGGTTTATCTTCTTCAAACTGGTAGGTGTCCTATGAATATGACCAAGCAGAATATACGAGATCTCGGGTATAATCTGTTGATCGCGGTGCTGGGGTTTGCACTCATTCAGGTTGTGGCGCTTTTGTTCTTTTAACAAGAAGGGGGTAACATCATGAAAACCGTTGTCACCAGCGCCATGGTTGCGCATCTGTGGGCCAGTCAGAACCAAGACCACGCCCGCAATCCACAAAGGAGCCTCTTCTACACGGGGAGCGTGATCTATAGTTATGGCGGCCACTTCCCAATCGCTAAGCATAGTGAGGGGGTCGTGCTCATCACCACGAGGCGCCACAGCGTCACCACGGGCAAGCACCTTCAGCTTGTGAAGTACGCAGCCAATCACAAGCAGATGATACCGTGCGCGAATGTCTTGGCGAAGACCAAGGAAGACCATACGGCGAATCTCGCAGCGATGAGGGGGCAATGCCTCACCGACCTGGAGAAATCAAGCAGGGCACGGACCAACGCGGCCCATTACTACCATGAGGCGAAGCACCTCGTCGCCGTGCATGCACAATATCGGGCGCTATTTGGAAAAGGGCTCGATGCCCAACTCCAAATCGCCCCAGAATGGAAGCACGAGGCAGCTGGACGTATAGCCGCACAGGCCGCACTGACGAAAGAGCGCGCGGTACAGGCGGGGATCGTCACAGCACAGCGCCTCGTGCAAAAACGCCTTGACCTGGAGGAGTGGAAGGGTAACGCCGAATATGTGCATGGTGCATTCCACTCATTGCCTGTGGCCCTCAGAGCCTCTGAGGACGGGCTGACCATCGAAACGAGTCACGGCGCACAGGTACCGGCAACCCATGCTCAGAGGATCTGGCGGAAAGTGCAACAGGCCAGGACCACGGGCCAGCCGTATCAGCGGAATGGGCACACCGAGCGGGTAGGGACCTTCGACGTGACAAGCATCGGCATCGACGGGACCGTGATTGCCGGATGTCATACAATCTCTGTTGAGGCCATGCAGGAGCTGGCCGGAAAGTTGGGATGGTAACACCATGCGAACAAAAACGTATAATGTCTACGAATACCACGAACTGAGTGACCCAGCGAAAGCGACGGCACGGGCCTGGTACCGCGAGCGGTCAGCCGATGAGGATTGGTGGACTGACGGCTGTTTTGCTAACGTTGAGGCTGTCGCGGATTATCTCGGTATCACGATTACCACGCGACGAGGGACCTCCCAGAGTGCTGGGGCTCAACAACCGAAACACGTCAGCAACTGGAAGCCAAGCATTTATTTTTCTGGCTTTGGGAGTCAGGGGGACGGCGCGTGCTTTCATGGGACATGGCATGCCAACATGATGAGACACACCCTGGCGGAGTTCACGGCAGAATTTGGCACAGGTGACCCGGTCCTCTTGGGGCTCTATCAGCGTCTCACGTGGTTTCGTGGTGCCTACCCTAATAGTTCCTGCACCTCCAGTGGAAACGTCACCATCCGATATTCGCACGAACACAGCACCTACATTGAGGCTGAGCTCGGTAGTGGCGTGGTCTACACGTCGGACACAACGCAACACGGGCGGAACCTTGAGGAATGCCTACGCGACTTCATGCGGTGGATCTATGCCCTGCTCAAGGAGGAGGACCAATATAGGAATAGTGACGAAGCGGTCGCGAACATGATTCTCAGTAACG
>JANXSB010000108.1 GCA_025352865.1 Chthoniobacter sp.
TCGATCTTCCCCGGCGAGGGCTGAAAAGTGTTGTAGGGATCCTCCGCGTTCACGCGGCACTCGATGGCGTGGTATTTCCGCTTCGCATTGTGCATGTAGGCCGAAAGCGGTTCACCTGCCGCGATCTTGATCTGCTCCTTCACGAGATCGACGCCATACGCCTCCTCGGTGATGCAGTGCTCCACCTGGATGCGCGTGTTCATTTCCATGAAGTAATAGTGCCCGTGGTCGTCCATCAGACACTCGATGGTGCCCGCCCCGACGTAGCCGACTTCCTTCGCGAGCCGCACGCAGTCGTCGCCCATGCGGTCGCGGATTTCATCCGTCATGATCGGCGACGGCGTCTCCTCAATGATCTTCTGGTTGCGCCGCTGCATGGAGCAGTCGCGCTCGCCGAGATGGACCACGTCGCCGTGCGTGTCGGCCATGATCTGAAACTCGATGTGGTGCGGGTTCTCGATGAGCTTCTCGATATACACGCCGGAGTTGCCGAAAGCCTTCTCCGCCTCCTGCCGCGCGGCGTGGTAGCCGGAGACGAGCGAGCTGTCATTGTGCGCCGGGCGCATGCCTTTGCCACCGCCGCCCGCGGTCGCCTTGATCATCACTGGGTAGCCCATCTTCCGCGCGATCTGCCGCGCCTCCTGCTCCGTCTCCACGATGCCGTCCGAGCCCGGCGTCACCGGCATTCCCGCGCGCTTCGCCGTGGCGCGCGCGGTGTTCTTGTCGCCCATCGCGCGGATAGCGTCGGCGGGCGGCCCGATGAACTTGATATTGCAGCTCGCGCAGATGTCCGCGAAATGCGCGTTCTCGCTCAGGAAGCCGTAGCCCGGATGGATCGCATCCACGTCGCCGATCTCCGCGGCGCTGATGATCCGGTCGATCTTCAAATACGACTGCGCGCTCGCCGCCGGCCCGATGCAGATGGCCTCGTCCGCGAGCTGCACATGCAGCGAATCCACATCCGCCTCCGAATACACGGCCAGCGTTTTGACTCCGAGTTCCTTGCAAGCGCGGATCACGCGCAGGGCGATTTCGCCGCGGTTGGCGATGAGGACTTTGTTGAACATCGCGGCTTAGCGCACCCGGAACAGCGCCTGCCCGAACTGCACGGGCTTGCCATTTTCCGCCGCGACCTCGGCGATGACCCCGCGCACCTCGGCCTTGATCTCGTTCATCACCTTCATCGCCTCGATGATGCAGACCACGGTGTCCTCCGTGACCTCCTGCCCGACCGCCACGTAGGACGCGGACTCCGGCGAGGCCGAGCCGTAAAACGTCCCGACCATCGGCGAAGTAATCTCGCGCAGGCTGGAGGCGGGAGCGGCATCCGAGGCGGAAACGGCGGCCGCCGCAGGGGCCGCGGCGAGCGCGACCGGAGCGGCGGCGGTGGTGATGACCGGCTGAAAGTCCGTCCCTTTTTTCAGCGTAATCTTGAAGCCTTCCTTCTCCATTTTGAAAACGGAGAGGTCGTTTTTTCTCATCAAGGCGATGAGTTCTTTGATTTCTTTTAAGTCCAAGGTGGTGTGGCTCCTAAATGGGTGAGAGGGGCGGAGGTTACGTGGCGATTTCGTGGCGAGTCAAGGGCTCCGTGCTGCATGTGCAGCGCTCCTTCCCCGCGGGGGCCGCGCTTGCCTTGCGCCGCCGGTTTCCGATTGGATCGTCGGCGCATGAAAATCATCTCCTGGAACGTCAACGGCATCCGCGCGGCGCTCAAAAAAGGCTGCGCCGAATTCATCGCCGCGGAGCAGCCGGACATCGTCTGCTTCCAGGAAACGAAGGCGACCGCCGGGGACGTGGACGTGCCCGCGGCGCTCGCGGAATTCACGCCGTTTTGGAATTCCGCCGAGAAGAAGGGCTATTCCGGCACCGCGATTTTCACGAAACAAAAACCGCTCGCCGTGACCCTCGGCATGGGCATCGGCGAACACGACCGCGAGGGCCGCATCCTCACCGCGGAATACGCCGACTTTTTCCTCGTGAATGTCTATGTGCCCAACTCGAAGCGCGAGCTGACGCGCCTGTCCTACCGCCAGCAATGGGACCGCGATTTTCTCGCCTACCTCCAGCGCCTCGAAGCGGCCAAACCCGTCATTTTCTGCGGCGACTTCAACGTCGCCCACACCGATCTCGACCTCGCCCGCCCGAAGGACAACGTGCAGAACCACGGCTTCACCCCGGAGGAGCGCGCGGGCTTCAGCGCCTTCGTGGACGCGGGCCTGCTCGACACCTTCCGCGAGTTTGAACGCGCCGGCGGGCACTACACCTGGTGGAGCCAGATGGGCACGGCCCGCGCGCGGAATATCGGCTGGCGCATCGACTACTTTCTCTGCTCCGCCGCGCTCCGCCCGCGGCTCAAGGCGGCGACCATCTACCCCCACATCACCGGCTCCGATCATTGCCCGGTGGGCCTCGAATTGAAGGCCGCAAGCGGGCGCAAATAGCGGCTAAATGAAGCAGTCGAAATCCCGCTCGCGATGCGTCTGGCGGCGGACGCGGAAGCACACCGGCTTCCGCGCCGATTCACCCCTTTCGGAAAAGGGAGCGGGTAGCGGGAATCGAACCCGCATGGCCTGCTTGGAAGGCAGGAACTTTACCACTAAGCTATACCCGCGTCGCCGGGCTGAACTCTGCGCGGGAGGCGCGCATTGACAAGCGCTTTTTCTTCCGCCTCCACGCAGCGCGCAGATATTCTTCGCCGGGCTTGCCGCGCTCGTTCCGCCGGATTACATCCTCGGCCTTTCACACCCGCCATGCGCTTCCTCCGTCCCCTCCTCGCCATCGCTCTCGGCTGGCTCACCTACGTCATTTTTTCCGAGGCCCGCGCGGAAACGAAAAGGGAAAAGCCCGATGACGGCAAGATCGTGCTCTTCTTCGGCGGCGTGGTGCTCGTCGGCGGGGCCGCCAGCATCCTCGTCGTCACCGTGCTCATGCCGGCCGTGGGCGATACCATCGGCAATTTCTTTTTCAGCCCGAATCAGCGGATCGAAAAAAATCCGCACGGCGACGCCATGGCCGCCATCGCCCGCGGCGACTACGAGGCCGCCGTGCAGGGCTACCTCAAGGCCTTCGAGGACGATCCGCACGACACCCACGCCCTCAGCGAAATGGCCAAGATCGAATGCGAGCAGCTCGGCGATCCCGCCGCCGCCGCCGACCTGCTCGAGCAGGCGCTCGAACGCGAATGGACGCCCGAGGACGCCGCCTTTCTCACCTCGCGCCTCGCCGAGATCTATTGGAAATTCCAGCACAACGCCCGCGACGCCCGCGCCCTGCTCATGCAGATCATCGAGACCATGCCGGACACGAAAAACTCCGCCAACGCCCAGCACAAGCTCCAGGAAATCGAGCGCGCCCTCGCGCTCGAAGACTAGCCCTCGGGCGTGATCCGCCCCGCGCGGCTCACCCGCCAGCGCCGCCCCGCCCACCACACGCGGCGGTCGCACCAGGCGGCGACCCAGCAGGCGATTTCGACGGCACCCGCGGCGAGCATCACGGGGATAAGCCACGGGACGGAAAAGCGCAGCGTTTTCCCCAAGTCGCGAAAACTCATCCAGCGCGTGAGCTGAATCGCCACCGCCAACAACACGCAGATGCCTGTCCTATTCCCACCGCCGGGCGCGAGCGCGATGAGCAGCACCCCCGCAACGAGGCCGTTCGGGAAAATCATCCCGGCGAAACCCGCCGGATAGCAGACGCGGTACGTCACCGCCACACGGCGCTGATGCCGCCAGTAGTCGCGCCACGTCAGCGGATCGCTATCAAGCGTCGCCACCTGCGCGCTCAGCCGAATCGTGCGCCCGGCCTTTGCCAGAGCCGCTCCGAGCCGGTTGTCCTCCGCCAGAAAATCCCCAAACGCCGCCCACCCGCCCACCGCTTCCACATCCGCCCGGCGAAAACCCGTGCAAGCGCCGAGCGTGAAATTCACCCGCCCAAACCGCCGCACCAGCGCCAGCCCCGGCCACAGCCCCAGCAGCGCCGCCGCCGCGTCGAGCCGCTGCGGCCACGTCGCCAAATTCACAAAACGGTAGCCCGCCGTCAGCGCATCCGCACCGCTTGCCAGCCACTCGCGGCGGAACGCGTCGAGCCACTCGGAATGGATGAATGTCTCGCTGTCGCTCAAGATCCAGCGGTCATGCCGCGTGTGCGGCATCATTTGCACGAGTTTCGAGATTTTCGGATTCAGCGCCGCACCCGCGCGGCAAATCACCAGGGAAATATCGCGTTCGGGAAATGTCTCGATGAGTGCCTGATACGTTTCCATTTCCCCCGAGTCCTCACCTAAACCAAGCACGAGCTGATCGTCGGGGTGCATTGCTAAGGCGAGGAACACAAAGTTTTCACGATACGCGGCAACTCCGGCCTTGAGCGGACGCAGCAGCGTCACCGGCGGCAGTGCGGCGTCCGCTCCCTCGGGCGGTGCGTCTTTCATCCACTGCTGCACATAAACCAGCGCGAGCAGCGCATACAAAATGCTTGCGCATCCCTGGGTCGCGAGGATCACGAAGAGAATCGCGTCCGGCCAGTTCATGCCTTGCGTGGAGTGAGGGACAAAGGCCAAATCGTCATTGCAGCGCGGAGCATCCTGCCCGCGCGCGCTGCCCATTGAAACACCTCATCGTCACCGCCGACGACTTCGGTCGCACCTCGGAAATCAATGCCGCCATTGAGCGCGCCCACCGCGCCGGCTTCGTTACGCAGGCCAGCATCATGGTCAATGAGCCCGCCGCCGCCGAAGCCGCGGAAATCGCCCGGCGCAATCCCGCGCTCCGCGTCGGCCTCCACCTCACGCTCTGCGCCGGGCACGCCGCGCAGGGTTCCGCGCTCACGGATGAAAGTGGAAACTTCACCGCATCGCCGCCGCGTGCCGGGCTGCGCTACGCCTTTTCGCCATCGCTCGCCGAGCCGCTCCAGCACGAGATTCGCGCGCAGTTCGCGCGCTTCTGTGCGCTCGGTTTTGCGCCGGGTTATTGGGACGGTCACACCCATCTTCATCTCCATCCCACGATCCTCCGGCTCACGCTGCCCATCGCCACCGAGCACGGGTTCCGCGCCACGCGCCTCGTCCGCGAGCACGGCCCGTTTGCGCTTGTGCCATGGATTTTCCAACGCCTCAGCCGCGCCGCCATTCCGCATTTGGAAAAGCACGACATCCAATTCACCGAGCGCATCCTCGGCCTCCGCGACACCGGCCGCATGAGCACCGACACCATCGCCCGCCTGCTCGCGCAACTCCCCGATGGCACGAGCGAACTTTACTTTCACCCTGGCGCCGAGATCGCCGAGCCCGACTACGCCGCGCTCACCCCGCTGCTCGCGCGCCACGCCATCTTCCTCACGCACCTGCCACCGCCAGCCGCGCGCTGATCTCGCGCTGCCCCGCGCAGAGCACTTCCACCTCATTCGCACCTGCCGCGTCGAGCCGCGCGCGCACCGTGCCCACCGCCAGCTCCGGGTTGTTGCAATCGCGGCTCAGATGTCCGAGCACCGCGCGCCGCAGCCGCCCGCCGAGCAAGTCCGCAAGCACCTCCGCCGCCGCCGCGTTTGAGAGATGCCCGTGGCGCGACATGATCCGCTGCTTCACCGACCACGGCCGCTTCGTGTCGTTTTGCAGCAGCTTCTCGTCGTGGTTCGTCTCGATGAGCAGCGTCTGCGCGGCGCGCACGCGCTCATGCACAAGCTTCGTCGCCTGTCCGAGATCGGTGAGCACTCCCAGCGCGTCCGCGCCGTGATGCAGCACGAACCCAACCGGCTCCACCGCATCGTGCGGCACGGGAAACGTCTCGACCGTGATGTCCTTGATCGTGAACGCGCTCCCCGTCACAAACAGCCGCCAGTCCTTGCGCAGCTCGGGCCGATTCTTTTGCAGCACCTCCGCGGTCAGCCGATTGCAATAGATCGGCGTGGAAAACTGTTTGCACCACACGTTCAGCGCGCCCGCGTGGTCGCCGTGCTCGTGCGTGAGCAGGATGCCGTCGATCTCCAGCGGGCGCACTCCGCAGAGCGTCAGCCGCGCGCCGATCTGCCGCGCGCTCAGGCCACCGTCGATGAGCAGCCGCGTCTGCGCCGTCTCCACCAGCGCGCAGTTGCCCGCGCTGCCGCTGCCGAGAATCGTGACGGAAAACATCGCGCGAAATTAAACGCCGCGCGCCGTGCCGTCGCAACCGGAAAGCCGCCTGCTCAAGGCAGCGGCTGGACGAGGATGTTTTTGAAATGCACCTCGCTCCCCGGATCGTGGCCCTGAATGGCAAAGGTGCCGTGGTCGATCTTGCGCCCCGCATGATTCGGCTTCGGCTGAAAATCCTCCGGCTCCGTGTAGTCGGTGATGACCGCGCCGTTGACCTTGATGACCACATGCTTGCCCTCCACGCGGATCGACATGTTGTACCACTCGTCGTCCTTCGCCGGCGCGGTGG
>JANXSB010000128.1 GCA_025352865.1 Chthoniobacter sp.
ACCGACGTGAAGCTCTGGAACGGTGATCCCGAAGGCTTTCTTCTCGGCGCAAACACCGCGGGCACGCTGCCCATCGCGAGCAACGCGCGGCTGATCGAATATCTGCGCGCGAACGACGGCTTCCACATCGTGCATCACGGCTATCACCACGACATGTTTGAATTCGAGCGGCACCCGCGTGCGGAGATCGCGCGACGGCTGGATCACGGCACAGAACTGCTGCGCGATGCGGGCTTTGCCGCGCCGAAAACTTTCGTCGCGCCGTACGACCGCATCTCGCGCGATGCCTACCGCGAACTCGCCGCGCGCTTCGCCATTCTCTCGACCGGCTGGTTCGAGCTGCGGCGTCTTCCGCTCGCATGGTGGCCGCGCTACGCCGCCCGCAAAGCCAGCAAACATCAGCATTGGCGGGTGAATGGCACGCGCCTGCTCAGCCATCCCGGCTGCCTGCTCTCGTGCCACCGTCCGCACGAGACGATGCTCGACACCATTCGCAAAACCATCGCCGGCCAGCGCGTGACGGTGCTCGTCACGCATTGGTGGGAATACTTCCGCAACGGCCAGGCCGACGACGCCTTCATCGGCAAACTGCATGAGACCGCCGAGTTCCTCGCGGGCAGCCGCGAGATCAAGGTCGTGAGCTTCGACGCGTTGCTCGAAGGCGGCATTTCCCTCAACTGACGATGGCCTTTTTCGCTGAGCTGAAAAAAGACTTTGCCGTGAACCACAAGCCGTTCACGTGGCCCGGTTTCGTCTTTCATCTTTTTTGGAACAGCCGCTTCAACGCGCTTACGCTCATCCGGTCATTCCTGTGGCTGCAAGACCGCAAGCTGCCCACTTTTCTCCCCGCCTACCTGCTGCGCTCGCGCTACCAGATCGAGCTGCTCAAGCCGCTCACCATCGGCCCCGAGCTGTATCTGCCGCACCCTTTCGGCATTGTGCTCACGATGGGCACGCGCATCGGCGCACGGTGCAATCTCTACGGCCTCGTGCGCATGCTCCAGACGCCGAGCGGCGTGCCGGTGGTGGAAGACGACGTCTTTCTCTCCGATGGCGTGCGGCTCGTCGGCGGCGTGCGCATCGGCGCGGGCGCGCTCATTGGCGCGGCGGCTGTCGTGACGCGCGATGTGCCGCCGCGCATGGTCGCGGCGGGCGTGCCGGCAAAGGTCATCAAACCGCGAGAGGCGCATGACTGACGCGCGCCGCATCATCCATGTGCCGCGCCGCTTCGTGCTCGATGAGTGGGGCGGCACCGAGACCGTGCTCGCCGAGATGGTCGCGCAGCAGCGGCGGCAAGGCTGGCAGCCGGAGATTCACACCTCGCGCGCGCTCAGCCGCGTGGGCGCGGAGCTTTGGCGCGATGTCCCCATCCGCCGCTACTCGTATTGCTATCCATTCTTTGGATTGTCCGCAGCGCAAAGGCATCAACTCGACAAGAAGGGCGGCAACCTGCTTTCGCTGCCGCTTTTCTTTTCGCTGCTCCGCGCAAAGGATGTGCGTCTTTTCCACGCGCACTCGCTCAAGCGACTCGGCGGCGCGGTGATGACCGCCGCGCGCCGCCAACGCAAGCCGTTCGTCGTCACGCTGCATGGCGGCGTCTTCGACGTGCCGGAGGCGGAGAAAAACGAGATGATCGCCGCACAGGCGGGCAAGCTGGAGTGGGGCAAAATCTTCGGTGCGATCTTCCGCTCGCGCCCGCTGCTGGAGAAAGCGGACGCCGTGATTTGCGTCGGACGCGCGGAGTACGACAGCGCGCGCCGCTCGCTCTCGCACGACCGCATCCATCATCTCGGCAATGGCGTCGATGCAGCGCGCTTTGCCACGGGAGACGGCGCGGCCTTTCGCGCCGCGCACGGAATTCCGTCGGACGCTTTCGTGCTCGCCTGCTACAGTCGCATCGACCCGCAGAAAGATCAGCTCTGCCTCGTCGAAGCCTTCGATCAGCTTGCCGCCGCGCATCCGCAGCTTCACCTCGTCATCGCAGGGCCTTGCACGAGCGGCGAATACCTCGCGCAACTCGACCGCCGCATCGCCGCCAGCCCGCACGCCGCGCGCATCCGCCGTCTAGATCCCATCGCGAGCGCGGGCTCCGCACTGCCCGATGCGTATCACGGCTGCGATGTTTTCGTGCTGCCCTCGCGGCACGAGCCCTTCGGCATTGTGGTGCTCGAAGCATGGTGCGCGGGAAAGCCCGTCGTCGTGGCCGAAGTGGGTGGCCTGCGCCATCTCGTGACCAGCGGGGAAAACGGTCTCCTTTTTCCCAGCAGCGATGCCACTGCACTCGTTGGAAGTCTGGAGAAACTGCTCCGCGCTCCCGCCCTCCGCACCGCGCTCGGGGCCGCGGGCCGGCAGCTCGCACGCGTGCGGTATTCATGGGAAAAAATCGCGGACGAAACCGAACGCATCTACCAGGCCGCGGAAGCTCGCACCGGGCGCTGAGGCACCATGCTCGACATCATCAAAGGGCTTGTTGCGCTGATCATGTATCTCGTGATCGCGCCAGCGCTCGGCGTTTGGATCAAGAAAAGCCGGGAGCGCCAGCGCTGGGTCTTTGTGCTGCTCGTCTTCGCGACCTCGTGGCACATCAACAAGATCACCTTCATGATCCACTCGATCGACTGGTATCGGGGGGCCACAAAGGGCTTCGAGTTTTCGCTGCTCGATGTGTTTTCCATCGCGCTCCTTATCGCCTGCCGCAATCCCATCGGGCGCTGGTTCGCGCCCGGCGCGGGGCTTTACCTGCTCTATGTCGCAGCGTCATGGGTCTCGATTTTCGCCGCGCCCGAGCCGCTCTATGTCTGCATGGCTGGCGTTCGCTTTGTCAAAGCCGTGCTCGTCTATCTTGCAGCGTATCATTTTCTCCGTGAGGAGAAGGACCTGGAGTTACTCCTGCGCGCAATGGCGTGGACGCTTATCATTCAATCGCTCGCGGTGTTAAAGATGAAATACGTGAACCACATCTATCAGGTGATGGGTTGGTTCGAGCACCAGAACGCGCTCGCCATGTGGGCCTACACCTGCGGGCTGCCGCTGCTCGCCGCAGGCATGAGCCCCGCCACACCGCCAAAGCTCGCGCGACTCTACGGCTTTGGTTACGTGGCGACGGGGATCATCGTGCAGTCGAGCCTTTCGCGTGCCGCGCTGGTCTTCTTCGCCATCGGCAGCGCCGTCATCATGCTGGTCAGTCTGTGTGAAAAATTCACGACCCGGAAAGTCACCTTCATTAGTTCGGTCGCACTGATTGGAGTTATTGGGCTGGCTTTCACTTGGAATACGATCAGCGCCCGTTTTGGCGAAGACCGGAACAAGGAAAGCTCCGAGCTGCGTGTGCTGCTCATCAAGGCGTCAAAGCTCATGCTGAACGATTCCCCGATAGGCCTCGGGTGGAATAACTATGCGCTCGTCATCAACAAGCCGTGGCACTACGGCGACTGCATCGACGAATGGACCGTGGATCGCGGCTACACCGTCGATCCCGAAGAGGCCAAGCCGCAGCCCGAAAGCCACTACTGGCTGATCCTGGCGGAGAATGGCTATCCGGGCTTTTTTTCCTACATGCTTTTACTCGCGGTCACGAGTTGGTGGTGCTTGCGCAGCGCCATTGCCACATGGGGAACCGTCTGGGGCACGTTCCTCTACAGCCTCTTCATCGCGTTAAGCATCGAGTACTACCACAGCACCATCGAGCGCGTGCTCACGCAGACGAAAAACCTCTACATGTGGCTTATCCTGCTGGCTTTCATCGCCCGTATCGAGGTCTGGCGAAAGCACGCGCGCAAGGAGCAGCGGAACGCGCAGGCGGTTCCAGGCATGACTTAGAAGCTCCGCATGACACAAAACTCGACCCTTTTCGTCGCAGGTGCCGCTATGCTCGGCATGGTGTTACTTGCGCTGCGCCCGGCTTTGCGTGGTGGGATGGGTGCCCCATCGCCGCAGAAGTCTCCGTCCGGGGTCAATACCCTCCGGGTATTGTCGCCGACACTTTTGGAACTTGTGCGGATCAATACGAAGCAGCCGGACCCTGCTCGCGTGGATAGCTGGGATTTTGTCGATTCCGGTGGTGCATTACACTTACCCGCGTCCGCGCAGTTATCCGTGTTAGCCGGCGGGCGGCCCGTCGTGGTGCAGGCGGCCGGCTTCAAGCGCCGCCCACTCTACGCGCCACTCGCGCACCGTGATCTGCGGATCGACAACCGCCTTTACCTCCATCTCGCCAGTCCTCTGGCGGAAGGACAAACCGTGACCGTAACAAACCCGGATGCTGATCTCTGGCCGGCAACCGTGACCTTCAATGCAGTCCTTGATCCTTTGCGGGAAAGCACGGCCATTCATGTGAACCATGAAGGTTATGCGCCGGGCTTTCCGAAGAAAGCCATGATCGGCTATTACCTCGGCAGCTTTGGGGAGCTGGATGTCCCGGCGGCGTCGGGCTTTTCGCTCGTGGATACTTCGTCGGGAGCCATTGTCTTCAACGGCACATTGCAAGTGCGCCAGGATGTCGGCTATGTCTATTCTCCAAAGCCTTACCAGAAAGTTTTCGAGGCGGATTTCAGCGGGTTTGTTGCGCCGGGCAGGTATCGGCTAAAAGTAAGCGGACTTGGCGCTTCGCTGCCGTTCGTGATCGCGGAAGACATCCCGATGAACTTCGCACGGACCTATGCTCTGGGACTCTATCACCAGCGTTGCGGGGCGACGAATGCGCTGCCGTACACCCGGCACACCCACGGCATCTGCCATAGTGCTCCCGCGACGGTGCCTTCTCCGCAGTCTGCCTTTGCCGCCGCGTGGAAAACCATCGCTTCCGTCAATGCGGACTATGCCGGCAACCCGCGTCACATCGCGCCGCGTCTCGCCAATGAAGCGGCCCAGCTTTACCCATTTGTCCGCACCGGCTCCATCGACGTGAGCGGCGGCCACCACGACGCTGGTGATTACAGCAAATACACGATTAACAGCGCGTATATGATTAACGCCCTTGTCTTCGCCGCCGATGCCTTTCGCGGTTGTGCCACGCTCGACAACCTGGGCCTGCCCGAGAGCGGCGACGGCAAGAGCGACCTTTTGC
>JANXSB010000136.1 GCA_025352865.1 Chthoniobacter sp.
AAGCCGCTGCTCAGCACCACCGGCACCTCGGGGTTGATCTCCAGCAGCTCCGCGAAAACATCCGCGCCATCCATCACCGGCATCGTGAAATCGAGGATGATGAGCGCGATCTGCTCGCGCAGTTTCCGATACATCTCGATCGCCTGGAAACCGTCGCGCGCCGTGATCACGCGGTAGCCGTCGTCGCACAGCACGCGCTGCGCGAGCATCGAGACGAATTCCTCATCATCCACCACCATGATCAGCTCGCGGTTGCCCGAGGGATTGTGCACGCGCACATCGCCCGTCAGCGGCGGCACCAGCGGGCCGCCCGTCGGGCGCGGCGGCAGCGGTGGCACATCGGGCAGCGCCGCGGCCTCGGTGGCGCTGTCCGGGAGCGCCGCCTGCGCGGGAGCCGTTCCGCCCGCGCGAGCCGCCATCGTGCCCGCCACCTTCGCCGCACGGTCCAGGCTCTTGCGCAGGATGGCGAAATACTTCGCCGTTTCCTCCGTCTCCGGGCAGAGGGATTCGAGCACCTGGCCCGATTCGGAGATGACCTGCAGCAGGTTGTTCAGTTCGTTCGTGGTCGCTTTGATCCAGGCGATGTCGTCGGCGTCCGGCATGGTCAGAAAAAAAATGGCTGCGTGCTCAGAGCTGCTCGTCCCGGCAGGCCCACCAGACACATCCGAGAAACGCAGCGATTACGACGGAGAAAGTTCCAAAAGTCAGCATGAGGGCGGAGCTTGTGAGTCATCTTGATTCGCATGGCAACACGATTCATGCCGGTGCCTGAATTTTCACGCCGAAGAAATCCGCGAAGACCGCGGCGTACACCGCCCGCTTCATCTCCGGCAGCCAGCGCATTTCAAATTGAGCGGGCGCGATCCAGCGGAACGCCTGAAACTCCGGGTGCTCCGTCGCCACATCGATCCGTTCCTCGCGCCCCGTGAAATCGCACAGAAAATAAATCTGCTCCTTCCCGTGGTGCCCGCGCTTGATCCGCCCGCCGCCATACAGGTAGCGGTACGGCCCGCGCCGCTCGACGATGGCAAAGTCCGCCGCTTTCACCCCGATCTCCTCCCACACCTCGCGCACCAGCGCCTCCTCCGGCGTCTCCTCCCCGTCGATTCCTCCCTGCGGAAACTGCCACGCCCCGTCCACGCCCAGCCGCTCGCAGACGAGGATTTCCCCGCGCCGATTCCGCAGAATCGCCGCGACATTTGGCCGGTAGATGAATTCAGTCTCGCTCATGGATTTGAAAAAACGCGCCCTCTCCGCCGCCGCCGTGCTCGCAGCCCTCGCGCTCTATGCCGCGTGGCTCTGGCAACCCGCGCGGCAGGTGCGGCTGCACACCGCGCATTTTCTCGGCGCGGTCGAGCGGCGGCAATGGGACAGGGCGCAGGCATTCGTCGCCGACAACTACTCGGATCGCTGGGGCCATGACAAAGAATTTGTGCTCCGCGAATCGCGCGAAGTTTTCCGCCAGTTCATTTTCCTCACCATCCAGAGCGACCCCGCGCCGCCCACCCTCGCCGGGCGCGACGCGGAAATCCGCACCCCGATCAAGCTCGCCGGCAACGGCTCGCCGATCGCGCAGTTCGTTGTCGAAAAGGTCAACACCCTCCGCGCGCCCTTCGTCTTCACCTGGCACCGCGCGGGCTGGCTGCCGTGGGCCTGGCAGCTCACGCGCCTCGATCAGCCGGAGCTTGAGATCGAAATGGAACGCGGGTTTTAGAGGATGTACGGGAAGTCGCCTTAGCTCTGTTTTTTTGACCACGGATTACACGGATTTCTGATTCCGAAAAATCTGTGAAATCCGTGTAATCCGTGGTCGGAAATCCGTCTGATTTGATTTCCGGTACACCCTCTTAGCAAAGGAAAGTCGGCGGTGCGCGAGCGGCACCCGCCTTTCACAGCTCCGGCTGGCGGTAGTCGTAGCAGGCGAAGACGCGGAGCTGGCGGAGCGGCAGGCCGCGGCGGGTGCAGTCGATGCGGGCGATCATTTCCCAGCGGGCGAATTCGCGGCGGATGCTGGACGCGGGCCGGTCGTCGTCGTGGTCGGTGATGTAGAGCGCGGTGCGGCCGAGGAAGGGGCTGGAGCCCATCGACTCGGTGAAGTATTCGTCGATCGGGAGCTGCGGCGCGGCGGCTTTGAGGGCGACGAGGAACTGGCGGCGGTGCTCGGTTTCCTGCTCGGGCGTGCCGGGTGTTTCGAGGGTGGAAAGGGCGGACTTAAGATTTGTGAACGGAGCGCCAACCAGCTCTGGCAAAAGATCGCGAGCGATGTCCGCGTAGCTCACGAGCGCGTCGTAGCGGGGCCAGAAATAGAACTGGTTTTCGGGCACCGCGGACATCGGGCAATAGACGGGCGGATGGCCGGGCGCTTCGCGGCGTTTGTCCGTGAAATAAAACGCGAGGCTCGCCGCGGTGCCGTACTTGTTGGCGATGAGAAAGACGGGCTGGCCGTGCTCGCTCTCGAATTTTTTTCGCAGCGTCTCGATGCTCTCCGCGGCCGTGCGCCAGCCGCGCAGGCGGGCGCTCGGGTCGCGATCATAGGAAAGCGGGAGGCCCGCGCGGCGCAGCATTTCGGAATCGACGGTGATGAGGCTCATCACTCCGCCGAAGGCGAGCGCGGCGACGGCGAAAGTGCGCGCCCATTTCCGCTCCGCGGCCAGCTCCTGCCAGCAGGCGACGGTGAGGACGGCGAGGCTGATGACGGCGGGCGCGGTCCAATTGGGTTGGCCGGCGTGCTTGAGGGCGAGGATGAAATACAGCGCGAAAAGCGGGAGCGTGAAGGCGAGGAGAAAGCGCGGCTTGAAATGCACGCGCGCCTTTTTCCACGACCACGGAAAGGCAAAAAGCATCGCGCCGAATATGAGCGGCGAATAGACGCCGAAGTGCAGGCCGAGATAGACGAGAAACTCGGTGGGATGAAAGCTCGGGCCGTCGCTCAGGCCGCCGCGTTCGCCGAGATGGCGGAGGGTGATCCAGTCGTGCTGCGCGTTCCAGACGAGCACAGGGATGGTGAAAAGTGCGAACACCGCGAGCAGCGCGGCGAAACCGGGACGGCGCAGTTCGCTGCGATGTTTCGGCGTGGCGGCGAGCAGCAAAAGGATGGAGAGGAGCTGCATCGCGTTGGTGTATTTCGCGAGGAAGCCGCAGCCGATGAGCGCGCCGGTGAGTGGCCACCACGCGGAGAACGCGGGGCTTTTCTCCAGCGCGAGCCAGAACGTGAACAGCGCCGCCGCCCAAAAGAAAATCGAGAGCGGATCAATCGTCATCACGAGCGAGCCGGCGTTGAAGATCGGCGTGCAGTTCATGAGCAGCACCGTCCAGACGGCGACGGACTCGCTGTAGAGCCGACGCGCCAGCCCGGCGAGCAGCAGGCTCGTGCCGAGCGAGAGCAGGGGACTGAGCGCGCGCACGCCGAATTCCGTCGCGCCGAAAAGGTGCGTGCTCAGCCACATCGCGAGCGCGATTCCGGGGCCTTTGCTGAAATAGCTCGGCGCGAGATGCTCGCTCCATTGGAAGTAATACGCCTCGTCCGGCGACAGCTCGATCTGCGCGCAGTAGAACAGCCGCAGCATCGTCAGCGCGCCGAGAAAGAGGACGAGAAACCGGCGCGCGCTCATGCCGTGAAAAGGCTCGGATGCGCGGCGTGTAGCTGCGGGAAAAAGCGCGCCGCCTGCCGCCGCCAGAGCATTTCGCAAATGGCTAGCAGGAGCAGCGTCGCGCCGAGGCCGAGGAAAATGGAAGTCACCACATCGCTCGGCCAGTGCGCGCCGACATAGATGCGCGAGTAGCTCACGAGCAGCGCCGGCACGAACGCCAGCCAGCCGCGCCGTCGGTAAAAGCACGCCGCCACGAGCGCGGCGGAAATCATGTTCATCGTATGCGACGACGGAAACGAGCGGCCCTCGATTTTCTCCAAATCATCCGCCGCCTCGGACATCTTCACGCTCGCCGGTTTCGCGACCGCGAGCAGCCGCGGCGTGGCTTTCGCGAGATCCACCACGCGCACGCCATCGAGCACCTGGGGCGGCCGCGGACGGTTCACCGCGCGCTTCATATTCCGCGCGATCACGCCGTCATTGATCCCCACGATCAGCACCGCCGTGAGCACAAAAGCCCGCGCGCGAAACCCGCCGCGCCACAGCGCCAGCGCGCCCGCAGCGACGAGCATCGGCATCCACGCGGGCAGGCTCGACATCAGTGCCATGAAGCGGTCGAGCGGCGGATTCGTCCACGCGCGGTTGATGAGAAGAAGGAGCTTTTGATCCATGCGCAAATCGCTGAGGGTCGCGAGCGTATGAGCACGACCTTTCAAGTAAAGTCACGATTGCTCGCGCTCGGAATCCTGTGCCTGAGCCGCTTCGCAGCCGCCGACGACCCGCCGGACGCGCACGCCATTTTGAAAACCGTGCGCGTCGCCCAGGCCGCGCAAAACCGCGCCCTCACCGGCGAACTCCGCAACGCCGGCAAGACCGTTCCCTTTCGCCTCACCATGTCCGCCGGCGTGGTGCGCTACGAATTCACCGCGCCGCCGCTCACCCTCCAGCTCCGCCTCGGCGAGCACGATTCGCGTCTCGAGGAGATCACCAAAGGCGGCACGGAAAAGATCACCCCCGCGCGCTTCGACACCCGCGTGCTCGGCACCGACATCAGCTACGAAGACCTCTCCCTGCGCTTCCTCTACTGGCCGAGAGCGACCGTCGATGGCGAGCAGACCATGGTTCTCCAAAAATGCTGGATCGTCCGCGTCGAGCCCGCGTCGCCAAAGGATTCGCAATACGCCAGCGTCAAACTTTGGATCGCGAAAAACAGCGGCGCGCTGATGCAGGCCGAGGCCTACAACGACGCCGGAAAATTCGTCCGCCGCTTCAAGGTCATCTCCGGCCAGAAGACCGACGAGGGGCTGTGGATACTGAAGGAAATGCGCATCGAATGGGTCGGCGCCGGCCAGTCGGTAGATCGCACGCCGACATACCTCGAGATCGAGGGCGTGGAGAAGTAGCGCGGAAAGATCCCCGGCTCCTACCGAATGGTGTCGGAGAACCCTCGCGACTGGCCCGGCATCGGCGGCTGAAATCTCCATCCCCCATCGCCGTGGTTCGATGTCCTCCCGCCGCGATTCCATGCGGCCACCCGCCGGCTCGGTCGCAGCGCATGGAAAATCGGCCTCATCGGCGCAAAACTCCGCGCCCCACCCGGTTCACCCAATCCCGACATGCCGTGCCTCAGTCCCGGCGTCCCGTGCCTCAATCCCGGCACCCCGTTTTTCAATATCGACACTTGGAAAATTCAATATCGAGCCCCGAAATTCAATATCGAGTATGCGATTTTCAATATCGACACCTCGATTTTCAATGTCGTCTGGGCGTTTTTCAACAGCGACACCCCGAAATTCAATATCGACACCCCGTTTTTCAATGTCGGGTGATGAAAATTCAACAGCGAAGCCCCGTGATTCAATGTCGGAGTGAGGATTTTCAATGTCGAAACGGGGTCAGCCAATGTGTATTACACGTAACCACAGTCATTTACGAAACGATTCGCAACCTCCAGTCCCGCCCGCCCGATAACCATCCCCGGAAATCACAGCGAAACCCCAGATTTTTTGGAAAAACCCAAAACTCGCGCGTTTAAGGAGTGAACAGGCAACTCCATCCGCATCCATCGCCCGCCTCGTCCCTCGAAAATAAATCCATCGGCCCGCAGATTTTTTGGAAAAACGCAAAGTTCGCCCACTCAAAGAAAGAACAGCCATCTCCCAATACACCCACAACCAGGAAAACAAGCCATGCCCGACTCCTCCAGCTCCACCTCCTCATCCTCCTCCAGCACCCCCGGCCCTTCGCCCTCCACCTTCAACCAGGCCCAGCTCGCCGGCCTCGAAACCGCCGAACACATCGTCCAAAGCGCCCGCACCGAGCCCTACAAAACCGCCCTTGCCGCCCGCGAAATCACCACCGCCGTCACCGACCACCTCGCCGCCCTCTGCCTCAGCGCCCGCCAGCGCACCGCCAAAGTCATCCGCGAGGAAACCGCCTCCGAGGTCCTCACCGCCCGCGCCGCCGGGAGCGGACGCGACCTCTTCATCCTCCTCCAGGACATCCAGGCCGCCGCCAAGCAGAAATACGCCCGGCGCGAACCCCTCCGCCTTCATGACTTCTTCATCGGCGATGACCTCGCCGCCAACCTCGCCACCCTCCACCAAAACGCCTTCAGCATCGCCGAAATCCTCACCCCGCAGACCGGCACCAACCTCGCCACCGCCCGCGACCAGCTCCCCGGCATCACCCTGGCAAAGATCGACACCCTCCGCGCCTTCCTCCACCTCCCGCCCACCGGCGGCTCCTCTTCCTCTTCCTCCACCACCACCTCGTCTTCGTCCTCCTCCTCCGGCGGCGGCGGTGTCACCCCGCCCGACAGCATCGCCGATGTCGATCTGCGCGACGCCATCCTCGCGGAAATCCTCGACCGCCGCATCGAAATCCAATTCGCCGCCGACGGCGAGTATCCCTACACCGACCCGCTCAACCACGAGGCCCGCCGCGCCTTCGAGCTGCCCCTGACCCGCCCTTACACGGCGTAGCGCACATCGGCCGCCCGCTGCCCCCGTCCTCCTCCAGCCAGTCCGCCTCTTCCGAGTCCTCCGAGAGTTCCGACTCCTCCGAAAGTGAATCCTCCGAATCCAGCGACAGCCTTTCGAGCGGATCCAGCGAGGCTTCCCTCTCCAGCGAAAGCTCATCGAGCGAGTCGTCGGAATCGAGTGAAAGCAGCAGCATCTAAGACAAGCGTATGAGCAATATCCCAATTCCAGACCTCTTCCTTTATACATTTCTGGCCATCTTTGTTTCATTGGCGGTTCTTACAGTCGGCTCCCTGCCCGGCTGGATAAAGATTCCAGAAACTTATCGCAAAAAGTTGTTCGCCACCTTGGTCCTCCAAGTCATTGGCTGTGTGGTTCTCTTTGCCAAGCAGACCTTTGACGCCAAGAACAAGCCCATCAATCCCATCGAGGACCGCGGCGCCTATCTCGACCTCCTCACTACGCATCCGTGGGAATGGCACTATAGCCCATTGAACTGGGTTACGTATGCCCACTTCAGAAAAGACGGCAAGAACGCAATCTCGTTTGAGGCGGAAACTTTCGTCAAGTGCGATCGGAAGGGTGTGGAAAGCAATGTCAAAATCTACAGTTGGAAAAGCGAAGCACCTATCTTCAGTCCACGGCCCGGCGAGAATATGAGCATTCCCTGCACGCAAATAATTTTCCCAGCCGTCTCGGATGTAGTCAGCCCCACCTCCCGCCCGGCCGGCACTTATCATTTGACGGTCCAATTGCACTTGAGTAAGGCTTTGGTCGGCGATTACAGCATCATGGATGACAAACAGGGACCGATTACCGGGGGCATGGTTTTCACCCAGCGGTAGGCGGAAGCCATCCCCACAAAGCACCATACTTCAAAAGAACCACCAATCCAATGCCCGACGACGACCTTTCCAGCAGTTCATCCAGTGAGTCCAGCGAGTCCTCACACGGACCCGACAACCTAGCCGAAGCGGTGGCGGTCGGACAAAGCGCTCCCTTGCTTCCCGATGAGAATCCGAGTTCTTCCACCGCCCCGAATCCCCCGGCTCCTGCCGAAGCAGCAGGTGCCTCGTCATCATCTTCCTCTTCGGGGTCTCCAGACGCAGGGAGTTTTGGCCCGCCGTGGACGACCGGCGCAGGGGGTTCATCCGCGAGTTCAGCCTCCTCGTCATCGGAAAGCTGCGATTATGAAGCGGACTACGCGATTTGGCGTGCTTACAAGACCGGCGGAACGGACAACGCCGGGAATCGCATTGAGCGGGTCTATGCGAAGGATCG
>JANXSB010000153.1 GCA_025352865.1 Chthoniobacter sp.
GCTACTATAGCGCGGACGTGTGGGCGGAGCCGGAGATTTTCGATCACGTCTGGTGCGGTGGCTGCCCGCCGGAGCGGGTTTTTGAAACCGATCCCTTCACCTACAAATGGGGGCAGAACTGGGGCATCCCGCTCTACCGCTGGGCGGCGTTGCGCGCGCGCGATTTCGACTGGTGGCGGCAGCGCGTGCGCAAAGTGCGCGGCTGTTTCCACCTTTTCCGCATCGACCACATCCTCGGCTTTTTCCGCATCTACGGATTCCCGTGGCGTCCGCAGCTCAACGCCGACTTTCTCCCGCTGACCGAGGAGGAGGCTAGTGCGCGCACCGGCGGCGAGCTGCCGCACTTCTGTCCTTTTGAAGATGACACCGACGCGCACAAGGCCGCGAACTGCGCGCAGGGCGAGGAGGTTTTGCGCGTGCTGCTGGCGGAGTGCGGCGCGTTTCGGCTCATCGGCGAAGACCTCGGCGTGGTCCCCGACTACGTGCGCCCGTGCCTCACACGGCTGGGCATCGCGGGTTTCAAAATCCCGTACTGGGAGACCGAAACGGACGGCGCGATGACGCCCGGCGCGGCCTATCCGCGGCTCTCGGTGACGACCTACGCGACGCACGATTTCGAGCCGCTCCGCGCGATGTGGGAAAGCTGGATGGCGAAGATCGAAGCCGCGGAGAAAGGCGGGCCGGAGACGCACCCGGCGCGCGATGCCGCATGGCGCGAAGTGCGGCGGTTGGCGGCGTGGGCGGGCTTTGAGGTGGCGCAGATCACGCCCTACAATGACGACGTGCATGAGCGGCTCCTGCGCGCGCTTTTCGCCAGCCGCGCGTGGATGGCGATCTACATGATTACCGATCTTTTCGCATCGTCGCAGCGCTTCAACGTGCCCGGTGCGATCAGCGAATCGAACTGGAGCCAGCGGTTGAACGATCCCGTCAGCGCGTGGCGCGGCGATGCGTCGCTCGCGGCGAAAATGGAGCGTGTCCGCGAGATCATCCGCACGACCGGACGTGCGTCCGCGTGAGAGGAAAAAGGTGCGGCGCGGAAAATGTGGAGGCATGGTTGCCGCGTGAATGATTCCGAAACACCGCGTCCCGAGCCCGGCCTCGAAGTGCGCAGCTACTTCGTCCGCGGCCGCAATGCGCTCCTCACCCGCGCGGACTTTGGCGAGCTGTACGTGGACTATTACCTGCACCAGGGCCAGCTCGGCGCGCAGCACGAACCCGCGCACGACGGGCTGCTCAAGCAGGCGCTCGCCACGGTCACCCTCCACGCCGCCGCGCGCCCGTGGAGCGAATCCATCGCGTGGACGATCCATTTCCGCGAGCCGCTGCTGAATCTTTTCGTCGCCGCCGACAACCGGCTCGGCACGGTCATCGGCCAGCTTTTCACCGAGGATGTGAAGGACGACGGGCGGCAGCTTTTCGTGGCGGACGTGGTGCGTGAGCGCGCGGACTCGCGGCGGAGCGCGGTGGAGTTCACGGGCGGCGATGTCTTCCGCGCAGTGGAGCAGTACTACGTCCAGAGCGAGCAGCGGCCGGCGCGCTTTTTCCAATACGGCCCGGAGGACTTTGTCTTTCTCTCCGCGCAGCCGCAGTGCGATCTGGCGTGGCTGGAAGGTCTGGACGATGCGGCCATGCTGACCCTCGATCACACCGAGGAACTGAGTCTTTTGGAAACCCGCTACTACCGCTGGGAATGCGGCTGCACGCAGGTCCGCATGTTTGCCGTGCTCGCGCAGGTCATGCGCGCGGACCCGGAAGGGCTCTTTGGCACGGAGCCCGCGCTGCGCATGAGCTGCCCGCGCTGCGGCGCGCGGCACACCATCACGCGCGAGGCGCTGGAGGCTTACGTGAGTGGAGAGTGACGACTACGCGCAGCGTTTCGGCGGGCTCGCGCGGCTCTATGGAAACGCCGGGCTCGCGCGGCTGCGGGCCGCGCATGTGGGCGTGATCGGCGTCGGTGGCGTGGGCTCTTGGACGGTCGAGGCGCTGGCCCGCTCGGGCGTGGGCGCGCTGACGATGATCGATCTGGACGATGTGTGCGTGACCAATGTGAATCGCCAGCTTCCCGCGCTCGATGGGCAGATTGGTCGGGCAAAAGTGGACGTGCTCGCGGAGCGCGTGGGGCTGATCAATCCGGCGTGCGCAGTGACGGGTGTGATGGAATTTTTCACCGCCGCGAGCGCCGCGCGATTGCTGGAAGTACGCTACGATTTCGTGATCGATGCGACGGACAAGCTGGCGAACAAGTGCGCGATCATCGTGGCCTGCCGCGAGCGCGGCATCCCCGTGCTGACGATGGGCGGAGCCGGCGGAAAGCGCGACGGCACCGCAGTCCGTGTCACCGATCTGGCGCACTCGAAGCAGGACGAACTGCTGCGTCAGGTGCGGCGGAAATTGCGGCGCGAATGCGGATTTTCTCGTGATGTGCGGGCGGACTTTGGCGTGCCGTGTGTCTATTCGCCGGAGCCGCCGGTCTATCCGTGGACGGACGGAACCTGCGTGCGCGAGCCGGAGCCCGGCGCGAGCCTGAAGCTCGATTGCGCGACGGGGTTTGGGACGGCGACCTTCGTGACTGGCGCATTCGGTTTCGCCGCAGCGGGCGAGGTCGTGCGGCGGATCGCGGAGGAATAGTAGCTTGGGCTTTAGCCCAAATTCCCTGCCGACTTTGGGCTGAAGCCCAAGCTACTTTCCAAACAGCCGCGCGAAATTCTCCGCGACCTGCGCGGTGAGCTGCTCGACGGAAAGTCCGCGCAACTCCGCGAGCGCGGCGTAGGTAAGCGCGAGATTGGCCGGGTGATTGAGCGGCCCGCCGCCCGCGTCATGCAGCGGGTGCGCGTTGCGGTCATCGGGCGGGCGCATGTCGGGCGCATCGGTTTCGACGAGAAGGCGGGCGATGGGGATGTGTTCAAAGACGGCGCGCTGTGCGGCTTTGCGGTCGTCGAGGAAGTAGGCGTTGAACGAAAAATACGCTCCGCGTGCGGAGAACGCGCGGACCATTTCAGCCGGCCCGCCATAGGCGTGAAGAAGGAAGCCGCGCGCGGGCACCGGCCCCGTGCGGATCAAGTCCCAGAGCGGCCCCCATGCCCGCAGGCAGTGGATCGTGGCCGGCAGATTGCGCTCCGCGGCGAGCGCGATTTGCGCGGTGAAAACTTCGCGCTGCGCGTCGGGATCGTAACCGGCGATCCAGCGGTCGAGACCGATCTCGCCGATGACCGCCGCGGGATTGGCGTCGAGGTTTTCGCGCAGCCGCGCGAGCCAGTCGGACGAGCGCGCGGCGACATGCCAGGGATGCAGGCCGAATGACGGAAGAACAAACGCATGCCCGCGGGCGAGCGCGGCGACGGCGGGCCAGTCGTCCTCGCGCGTGCCATTGACGACGGCGCGCGTGACGCCGAGCTGCACGAGCGCGGCGAAAACCGCCGCGCGGTGCGGGACGAGCCGCGTGTCGTGGAGATGATTGTGCGCGTCGATCATTGGGCGGCGGCGAAGTCGCGGATGGCGCGGCGGATGTGCGTGAGGCCGTGCAGGCGGGTGGGAGAAAGCTGGCGGTTGAGGCCGAGCGCTTCGACGAGGCCCGGTTCCCACGCGACGATGGCGGCGGGCGTCTCGCCCTCGTAAAGTGCGGTCAGCAGCGCAGCGAGGCCTTTCACCACGGACGACGCGGCGGCGATGCGAAAATGGCAGCGCCCGTCTTTCACCGCGCCGGTGAGCCAGACGGCGGAGACGCAGCCCGGCACGCGCCGCGCTTCCGTGCGCTCATCGTCCGCAACCTCCGGCCAGCGCTGGCCGCTGGCGACGATGGCCGCGAGGCGCTCGTGGGCGTCGTCGATGATGGCGAAGCGGGCGACGAGCTGGCGCTGTTTTTCGGCGAGCGGCATGGACGGTCACCGCGCGGACTTGAGATACATTTCGAGGCGGCAGTCGAAGCCGCCAAAATCGACGGTCTGGCGCGTTTGCAAACGCAGCGAGCGATCCTGGCTGTCCACGCGCACGGGGTTGGCAAAGACGAGCCGCCCGCCGGGGCGGAGCACTTTCGCAGCGGTGGAAAAAAGATCGGCGATCAAGCCGTGCAGATCGGGAATGGGAACCCGCATGCCCATCGGCGGATTGGTGATGATGAGCGTGGCGCTGCCGGGGCGGAGACCTTCGCGGAAATCGCCGCAGGTGAATTCCGCCGGGATGGAATCGAGCTTCGCGGCGGCGAAGTTTTTGCGCGCGATTTCCACGGCTTCCGCGCTGAGGTCCGTCCCGTGAATGCGGCGCACGCCGCCGAGCAGCGCCCGCTCGATCAGCTCCAAACCGGAGCCGCAAAACGGATCCCACACGATGTCATTTTCCATCCGTCCCGCGAGCCGGGTCATGCACGCGGCCAGCGGCGGATGCGAGGCCGCGGGCACGTCCTGCTCGCGAAACCACAGGCGCGGATCGGGTGTCAGGCGCGGGCGCAGCTCCACGGAACTGCCGCGCCCGGCGGGATGAATGTCGATGGCCCACGGAGCGTTCCGCGCGTCGTTGAGGATCGCGGGGCACAACTCAAAGGCGCGGTTCGCGAGCAGCCGCACTGCGCCGCGCTGGTGGCCTTTGGCGATGAAGTCGAGGCGGTAGCGGATCGAGCCTTCGGTGAACGTCTCGAAAACCCGCCGCGCGAGCGGCGAGGTGATCGCCGCGGCCAGCGCCTCGATGGCTTCCTCGCCCTCGGAAACCGCGGTGGTGCCGAGCACAAATCCCACGGTGCCGAAACAGCGCAGCGCATAAATGTCGTCCAAGGTAAATGGAGCGACGGGCGTGATCGCGACCAAGCCGCGGCGCACCTCCGCGACGCGGAAAATCCCCCGCGCTTTGAAGGTTTCCTCGACCTCATCGCGGACGATATTTTCCAAGCCCGCGCGACCCCGCAGGTGAATCCGCAGCGCGGCGAAATCCGTCAGCGCGCGATCCATCCGCACGGCGCTGGGGCTTTCGCTGCGGGCCACATTTGCCTGAACTTTCTGGCGCGTTTGCGTGAGGAAAGCGGGGGCGTTTTCCGGCATCCCTGCCAGCGTCGCGGCCCCGCCAATCTTGTCCAAAGCCCGCCCGAGAAATTTCTGCTCGCGCTCGTTTGCGGGCTTTTGCAGCAGTGAAAGCAGGCTCGCTTCCTCATCCGCCCCGGCGCCGATTTTCGGCAGCGCGGTCATCGCGTAGCGTCGGACTTTTTCCTGCGGATCGTGCAGCAGCGAGCGGAGCCACACGCGCGCCGCGTCCTTTTGCGCGGCGGTGCCGGATTCGGAAAAGACCACGCCCACCGCGCGAATCACGGCCACCCGCGCCATGCGTTCCGGCGGCGTTGCGCGATCGAAGCGGGGAACCTCGTCGTGCCAAAGCTGTTCGCACGAGAGGAGCCGCAATTGCTGGTAGAGTTCCTTGCCGGGATTTTTGTCTCCGGTTTTCATGCGGGTGGTCGCGCGAGGATGGTCATGGGTCGGAAAGTTATTTGGCGGATGATTTCTTCACCACGGATTTCTCGCACGGTCATTCCTCCGAAACCGCGAGCATGGTGATCCGTCGGACATCGGGGCAAGTGGAACGCCTGCGCTTCGGCCTTGCCGGTGGGGTGGGGTTTCCTATTGTCCCCGCCCGATGTTACCCGCCCTCGAAGACGCTGCCTGGAAGTATTTGCGCGGCATGCCGCCGGCCACGCAAAAGCGCGGCGAGGATTATTTCACCCGCGGGATGGTGCGGCGCGTCCGCGAGATTCCAGGCGAAGAGGGTTTTCAGGCCGAGGTGCGCGGGACGGAAACCTATCTCACCGAGGTGATCTTCACTCCGTCGGAGACCGAGTGGTATGGCCTTTGCAGTTGCCCGGTGGAGGAGGATTGCAAACACGCCTACGCGCTTTTGCGGACGGTGCTGGCGGAGCAGGGAAAGGTTGCGCCGGTCGCGGTCAAGGCGGCTGCGAAGGCGAAAGTGAAAGCCGGTGCCATGAGCGCTCTCGCGACGCGGTTGGCGGCGGTGCTCGGGCGCGTGCTGCTGGCCACGGAAGCTGCCTTCATCGCGCGGCTCGAAGTCCTTTTCACCCAAGCGAAGGTGAACCGCGGCCTGCAGCGGCGCGATCTGGCGGTGCTGGGTTTTGCTATCGGCGGCGATGAGTGGGAACGGCTGGAGTTGTGGCCGAGCGTGCCGGAGAACGCGCAGGATTTTTGGCTGCACCTCGTGCTGTTTCTGCGCGAGCAGGGGATCGCGGTGCCGGAATTCATGCTCCCGCTCAGCGATCCGGGGCCGCTCGCGGAGCGGCTTGGCAAGTGGCGGCGCGGGCGCACGGTGGATCGGTGGAAAAGGCTGCTCTCCCATTTGCAAACGCCGACGGTGGCTCCACCAACGGATGTGGGCGATCTGCGGCTGCGCTTTGGCGATGACGCGGCGGCGGTGGAGTGGAAGCGCGCGGGCGCGGAGGAATTCGAGCCGATGAAAAGCGCGAAGTTCGCCGAGTTCGGTAGGGCGCTGATGCCCTCCGATTTTGCGCCGGAAGCCGCGCTCATCTACTCGCTTCTCGCGGGCCGCGCCGATGTCGGGCTCGGCCCGAAGCTGGCGTACGCCGAGCCCGAGGCG
>JANXSB010000156.1 GCA_025352865.1 Chthoniobacter sp.
CGATGCCACGATCGTGACCTACAGCGCGATGCTCCATGAGTCGCTCGCGTGCGCGGAGGAGCTGGCCGCGGAAGGCTGGGAGATCGAAGTCATCGACCTCCGCTCGATCAAGCCGCTCGACACCGACACCGTGCTCGCGAGCGTGGCGCGCACGGGACGCATCCTCGCGGTCGGCGAGGCTTGGCCGTGGGGCGGCGTGACCGCCGAAATTCTCGCGCGCATTGCCACGGAAGGCTTTGGCCTGCTCGACGCGCCGCCGCAGCGCCTCAACGCCAAGGACACGCCCGTGCCGTATCATCCAAATCTCTGGGGCACGCACCGCCCGACCGCGAAAACCATCAGCGCGAAAATGCGCGAACTATTGCGGATGTAGAAACCGAGACCATGCCGAAAATTCCGATCACCATGCCGCAGCTCGGCGAGTCGATTGCCGAGGCCACTATCGTCGCGATTTCTTTCAAAACCGGCGACGCCGTGGAAAGCGATCAGGACATCCTCGAAGTCGAAACGAACAAGGCGACGATGGGAGTCACGGCGCCGTGCGCAGGGCATGTGGCGGAGTGGCGTGTGGAGGTCGGGCACAGCTACGCCGTCGGCGCGACGCTCGGCTTTCTCGAAGTCACCGCCGAGGAGGCAAAGCGCGCCGGGCTCGATGCCCCTGCACCCGCCGTCGCGGAAGACACGAACGGCACAGCCACCGTCGCGGCAAAAAAAAGCGCTGGCGTGCAGCCGACCGTGCGCGGGCTGCCGGTGCCGGCGCACGCGGCGGGCGCTGGCTTCATGTCGCCGCGGATGAAGGCGCGCATGAACGAACTCGGCCTGCACTCCGCCGACCTCGCCGGCATCGCCGGCAGCGGCGCAGCGGGCCGCGTGACCGTGGAGGATTTTGAAAAATTTCTCTCCTCGCTCGAGCACCACCGGCTCAGCCCCGCGTCATCGATGCGCGTGGCCGTGGCCGATGCGATGCGCCGCTCATGGACGCGCCCGCTCGCCACCGTCGGCATGCCCATCCGCCTTGATGCCATGCTCGCGCATCGCAAAACCAGCGACCCCAAACCTGGCCCCGCGCTCTACGCCCTCCGCGCCCTCGCCGTCGCCCTCGGCGAAAACAGCGCGCCCGCCGGACGGCTCATTGGCGACAAGATCGTTCACCCGCGCGCCATCGACGTGGGCTTCGCCGTCGAAGCCGAGGACGGCGTGCTCGTCCCCGTCCTGCGCCACGCCGACCAGACGCCGCTCGCGCAGATGGTCGTGCGTTACAACGAACTCGTGGAACTCGCCCGCCAGCGCCGCCTCCCCGCCGCCGCGCAAGGCGGCAGCATCGCCACGGTCACAAACTTCGGCACCTTCGGCCTCGAATGGGCCACGCCGATTCCGCTCCCCGAACAGACGCTGGTGCTCGGCATGGGCGCGGGCCGCATCGTGCCGCATTGGGACAAAAAAGTCGCGCAATTTGTGCCGGTCACGGAGGCCCACCTCACGCTCAGCTTCGACCACCGCGTGCTCGATGGCGGCGGCGCGGGCCGCCTCCTCCAGCGCATCGGCACGCTCCTGCAAACGCCGGAAACGCTGTAGCCATCATGTTTCCGGCGGCTTTCACAAAAAGTGGCGCTGTCCCTTTTCCATGACGCTCCAAGCCCTCCCCGCGCATCTCGTCGTCATCGCGCTGCTCGCCGTGCTCGCGCTCGGGATGTTTGCGGCGGCGGAGAAAAAGGGCCGCAGCGGGCTCCGCTGGATGCTATTCTTTTTCGGGCTGTGGCTCGGCACGCTCGGCCTCGCCGCATCCGGCACGCGATGGGGTTTCGTGCGGTATTACCACACGCTTCCCGGTTTCTGGATCGTCTATGGCCCAGCGGTCGGCTGCGCGTTTGCCGCCGTCCTCGCGCTGCGCTGGATGCTGTCGAAATTGCGCGCACTTTCCGCACCGGCACGCACCGAGTCCGCGCGCACCGAACCCCACCCCACACCTCCGCTCCTCCCCACTCCGCGCCCGCAACCCGCACCCGCACTTCTCCCGACACCACAGCCGCAGCCCGCACCACCGCCCGAGCCCGCGGTTTTCAAATTCGCCTGTCCCCACTGCGGCCAGCGCCTCGCCGTGACCACCGCCGAAGTCGGCACCACCGCAAACTGCCCGAACTGCGAGACGCTCATTGAAGTCCCCGCGCCGCCCAACGACATTCCCGGCGCATGAAAACCCGCATCGAGACGCTCGTCTCGCAAGTCAGCGAAATCATCGTCGGTAAACAGGACGCCGTGCGGCTGGCGATTTCGTGTGTGCTGGCGCGGGGACATCTGCTGATCGAGGATCTCCCCGGCGTCGGAAAAACCACGCTCTCGCACGCACTCGCGCGCTCGCTCGGGCTGGAGTTCCGGCGCATCCAGTTCACGAGTGACCTGCTGCCCGCGGACATCCTCGGCAACTCGATTTACGACCGCGAACGGCAGCGTTTTGTTTTCCACGCAGGGCCGCTTTTTTCCCAGGTCGTGCTCATCGACGAGGTGAACCGCGCGACTCCAAAAACACAAAGCGCGCTGCTCGAGGCGATGGAG
>JANXSB010000173.1 GCA_025352865.1 Chthoniobacter sp.
CACGCTGAGCGCCGGGAGCCCGGCCCAGGTTAGCGTCACGTTTTGCTGCGCGGCACTGGTGGGCACAGCGACGGATGCCATTTCTCCCGCCTGGAAAACGCCATCGAGGTTGAAGTCGATCCACCCGAACAGCGTGAGCGCCGCGCCGGAGTTATTGAAGACGGACACGACTGCCGAGTAAGTGGCGTCGCCGACGTTGAGGACCGGCAGGGTGACGAGGCCGTCTTCGTCGTTCGAGGTGAGCGAATCGTCGCCCGTCGCGCCGACGCCATTTTGCGCCACGGCTTCGGCATCGACCGTCGCGCCGATGCGGATCGTCGAGGAGACAGCTTCCGCCGCGGGCGTCGCGGGGGAGCCTTCATAACTCACGGGCGCATCGCCGTGGTCAAAGATGTTGATGTTAAAAGCGAAGATCACATGCACGTCGTTCGACGCCGTAGTGGGGTTGGACTTGACCGTGTCTTTGCCGGGAGGAGTGCCAATGATGGCCACTGGGAGATTCGAGTGGACGGTCGTGGCGAGATAGGTGAGCCCGGTGGCCTGGCTGTAAACGACATGGCCCTGGCCGATGAGGTCGCCCGTCTGGCCGAGGTAGTCGTTGTTCGCGCCGCCGATGTAAGTGGCGTAATCCTTGGTCTTGAGATCGCCGGTGAAAGTCGCCACGAAAATGTCCAGACCGCCGCCCGCCACGCCTTGATAGTAATTGCTCGCGGGCGTGGTGTTCAGCACCGGGAAAGCGCCATTGGTCGTGCCGAAGACGAGCACGCGGTCGGCTCGGATGTCGTAGGCAATGCCGCCGATGTTATCCTCAGTCGTGCCACCCAGATAGGTGCTCTGGAAGCCAAGGCCCAGGCTGCCATTGAGCGGGATGCGCGAAACAAAGGCGTCGAACAAGCCGCCACCATTGGCCGCCTGCCCGCCGCCCGCAGTGCCGGGCAGATCCACCGAAGCGGTATTGCCACCCACGTAGAAGTAAGTGTCGGTCGCCGTAATCAGCGCGGTCGTTGTGTTCGTGGCAATGGTGCCTTCATTGCCGCTGCCACCGAGATAGGAAAAGACGTTGAACGCCGCGGGCTTCGCGGCCTGCTCAGTCAGCACCCCGACGAGCAACTCAGTGGTGCCCACCGCGCCGAGCGTCGAGTCGATCGCATTCACGAGCAGCGGATAGTTCGCCCCGACCAAAGTCGTCGTGGCAAAGACCAGCTTGGTCTTATCCGGCGTCAGCGCGATGGAGGTGAAGTATTCGTCGCTGTTTCCGCCCACGTAGGTCGCCCACGTCGCCGCCGGCGCGGTGGTCGCGCTGCCGTAGCGGATGATGATCCCCTCGAGACCGAGCGGGCCGCCGGCATAGACATCATCCAGCCCCGAGCCCGCGGGAATCAGGGCCGCATTCGCCGCCGCCACCCGTCCGCTGGCGTAAAAGACATTGTTATCCACGACCGCCACGCTGTTCAGCGAATCCATGACCACGGGGATGCCGGAAAAAGAGCGCGTCGCGAGGTCGGCGGAGTAGATATTGATCAGCCCGCCATTGAACGCCGCAAGCACCCGCCCGTCCGGGAAAAACTCAAGGTCCGCCGGCGTGTCATTGCCGCCGCCATTAAGCTTCTGGTTGGTCACGCCCGTGTCGGCATTCGTGATTCCCGTACCCGTCCACGCCGTGATGTTCATGCCCGCTGTGTCAAAGCGGTAGATGTAAGCCTGCTTCGCCGCAGTACCCTCGGCGAATCCCGCATTCACCTGCATGTAGTTATTGATCGCGCCCGATGCGCCGTAGTTCGCGCTGGTGATGATCTCCTTCACCCACCCAAACGCATAGACGCCATTCGCATTCGCATTGATCGCAAACAGGTAGGAGTCAAAGCCTGTCGCCGAGACGTCGTTGAGGTCGAAGTAAGTGGACCACGCCACATTCGGATCGATGACCAGCGGCGCGTCCGCCACGATGTTACCCGACAGTTGGTAACGAATTTCGCCGGCGTTGTCGCCCGCGACCATCTTTGCATCCACGACCTGTTTCTGGCCGTCGATGAGCTGATAGGACTCCGGAATTTTCAGCGTCAAATCCTGGTAACGCAGATTGATCGTCGCCGATCCATCGGGATTGAAAGTCAGCCCGTCCTGCCCGCTGACCGCGATGCGAATCTGCGAGGCGTCTTTCGCCTGACCCACAATCCAGTCGAATTCGAGCACGCCGTTTTGCGCCGAGTAAAGGCGCAGATCGACGCCGGAGTACACATTGCGCAGCGTCAGTTCGTTGAAAATGTCCGGCTGCAATGAGCTGCCGTTCGTCTGCTGATAGCCACCCGTCACCGCGGTCTGCCCGCCGGGCACGATGTTCCAGTTTCCCGCCGAGCCCGTGAAGCTGATGTCCACCGCCTGCACGCCCACCGCGCCGGTCGCGGCATCCATTTGGTTCGAGATGATGCGGAGATGATCCGAATAAACGAGCATCGCGCCAAACGTCGTGCGAAAGCCGTACTGCACGCCTTCGGGATATTGGCCGACGTTTTTCTCAAACCAAATCTGGCTCGTCGAATCGCGCACGATGGATTGGATCGCCGCGCGCTGTGCGTCCGTAAGTTGGGCGGCGTCTGTGGCCGGCGCAGGCGTGGCCGCAGCCTGCGCCGGATCGGGCGCGGTCGGCGTGGGTGCGGGTGCGGCGGCACTCACAGCCACCGGAGGAGCAGCGGCGGCGGCCTTTTTCGGATCGGCTGCGGGATCCACCGGCACGCTGGCACTGCACAGGATGCGGTCTTCAAATGTTTCGAGCAGAAGTGGGCGACGGGACATGGATGCTGAAGTTACGGATTGAGCGGTGCGCCACCGGGAGGGGTTCCGGTTTCGCACGTTTGGGAAAACTCCTAAGCAGGAAGCCCGCCGCGACTTTCAACGAACTGCTCTCACGCTAAATTTTTTAGGGCGTTCGGCGGCTCAGCTCCGGCTGTCGCGAATGGTGGCACGGCACCTGCAAGTCTCATTTTCGCTTTTTGCCCAAAAGCCCCTGCTCCATGAAAACCCGCCACTCATTCCAAAATACGCCCATCCTCCTCGGGCTCTGCCTCGCCGCATTCACGCCGCTCTTCGCCGACGACGGACCCGCTGCGCTCATCCCGAACAGCACCGAGCAGACGATTCTCGACGACTATAAGATGGAAGCCGCGCGCTTCGGACATGGCGTGAAAAGTTTCGGCAAAACCACCGACGCCAGCATCCCCGCGGACTTTGCGCCGTGGTGGATTCGCGGTCAGAAAAACTCCATCGGCGACCGCAAGGGTAAGCCCATCACGATCGAGGATCTCTATGTGCGTGCGATCCGCTATTCCACGCAGATCCGCGTCTTCGGCGATCTCCCGCTCATCCGCGAGACGGGCATCCAGGAGGCGAAGGGCGCGTTCGACACGAACACTTTTCTCCAGGGGAAATTCGACCACCTCAACGATCCCGTCGGCGACACGCTCACCACCGGCGGCGCCTCCCGGCTGCGGCAGGACGAGTGGTCTTTCGAGGCCGGCGTTAAAAAGAAATTCGTCGCCGGCACCGAGGTTTCGCTTTCGCAAAACCTCTCCCAGACCGCGAACAACTCGATCTACTTCACGCCCAACGCGCAGTCGAAAGGCCAGCTCACGCTTTCCATCGTGCAGCCGCTCTTCAAAGGCGCGGGCGTTGAATACAACCGCAGCATCATGCGCATCGCGCGGCTCGATTCCGACATCGCCATGCGCGAGTTCATCCGCCAAAGCGAATCGCATCTCCTCGAAGTCACCCGCACCTATTGGGCGCTCTACGCCGCGCGTGTGACGTATCTGCAAAAGGCGCGGCTCGTGGATGAAACGGCCCGCGTGACCGATGAACTCAAGGCCCGGCAGAAAGTGGACGCGCAGCAGTCGCAGCTCTTCCGCGCCGAATCCGCGCTCGCCTCGCGCCGCTCCGATCTCGTCCGCAGCGAAGCCGCCGTGCGCAACGCGCAGGACCGACTCAAGGCGCTGACCAGCGACCCGAACCTCATGGATTCGCCAAACGTCGAACTCATCCCCGGCGACCGCCTGATCCTTGATGCTTCATCCGTCGATCCGCAGGCCGCGGCCAGCGTCGCTCTGGAAAACCGCCCCGAAATCAACCAGGCGTTTCTCCAGCTCCGCGCCGCCACCATCCGCGAAAAAATGACGCGCAACGAACTCCTGCCCGAGCTAAACCTCGTGCTCTCGGGCTCGCTCGGCGGCCTCTCCGGCGGCGATTTTGCCGACGGCTACGGCAAGCAGTACAACACCGGTGGCCCCGGCTACGGCGCGGGAATCGTCTTCAGCTTTCCGCTCGAAAACAACATCGCCCGCGCCCGCCTCGAACGCCGCCGCCTCGAACTCCGCCAGCAGCTCGACCAGCTCAAAACGACTATCGACACCGTCCTGCTCGAGGTGCAAATCAGCGCCCGCGAAGTCGCCACCGCGCACCGCGAGACGCAGGCGAAATACGCCGCCGTCAAAGCCTTCACCTCCGACGTGGATTCGCTCCTCGCCCGCCGCGCGCTCCAGACCGCATCGCCCGCACCCGGTGCCGACGAGACCTCGCAGACCGCCTTCTACCTCAACAACCTGCTCGACTCCCAAGACCGCCGCTCCAACGCCGAGGAGGAATTCATCCGCAGCGCCGCGAACTATCAGATCGCCATCGTCAATCTCGAACGCTCGAAAGGCCGCCTGCTCAACTACAAGGACATCAGCGTCGTCCGCGACCAGGATTCAAAAAGACTGCCCGAGCTGCACCTCGAAAAAGGCGCGCGCGATGGAAAATCAAACATCGCCGGCAAGTAGCGCGGAGCGCGAACTCCGGGGAGCGCGAGCCTCCGGCTCGCTGGTAGCGGCATCCTGCCACGACGAACTTCTCCTCGCGTCCGCACCTGCAAACCGCGTTTCCAAAAGTCCGTTTTCTCCGCGCGCTCTCACGCACCGCATCTTTTCCGAATCCCCGCTCGACGCCTCCAAACGCCGCCTCGCGGAACTGCGCGACCTCTCCGACACCCGTCTGCGCGAACACGCCGACGCCCTCCGCGCACAACCCTCGCACCTCGCCGCCGTCGCGCTCATCGCCGAAGCCGTCCGCCGCACGCGCGGGCTTTCCCCATACGATGTCCAGCTCCACGCCGGCCTCACGCTCGCCGGCGGACAGCTCGCCGAAATGGCCACCGGCGAAGGCAAAACCCTCGTCGCCCTGCTCCCCGCATTTTGTTTCGCGCTCCACGGCCACGGCGCGCACGTCGCCACGGTCAACAGCTACCTCGCCGCGCGCGACTGCGAATTCGCGCGCCCCGCTTTCGCGCTCCTCGGCATGAGCACCGGCCTGCTCGCCGAGCGCACCTCGCCGCACGAAAAGCGCGCGGCCTACGCGTGCGACGTGACCTACGGCGTCGGCACCGAGTTTGGCTTCGACTACCTGCGCGACCAGGTCGCCATCCGCGACGCCAACGCGCGGCACGGCGCGCAGCTTTTCCACCACGTCCTGCTCCGGCGCTCCGCGCCAAAAGCTGACACCGTGCAGCGCGGCCACGCCTTCGCCGTCATCGATGAAGCCGACAGCGTGCTCATCGACGAAGCCTGTTCCCCGCTCATCATCGCCACCGGCGCGAAAGCCCCGAGCGCCACGCCGCAGGTCTATCGCCTCGCCGACCACATCGCCGCGCAACTCCGCGCGGGTGAAGATTTCACACACGAATCCCGCGCGAAACCACTCGCCCTCACGCCCGCCAGCGAGCGTCGCGCGCTCGGCCTGCTCACCGACGACGCCCTCCCGCACCTGCGCCGGCTGTGGTCGCACTACATCGAAGCCGCCCTCCGCGCGCGGCTCCGGTACAAGCGCGATGTGCATTACGTGGTGCGCGACGACGAGGTCGTCATCGTCGATGAATTCACCGGCCGCCTCTGCCCCGACCGCACCTGGCGCGAAGGCATGCACCAGGCCGTCGAGGCCGCCGCGGGCGTGACCATCACCGAGGAAAATTCCTCCGAAGCCACGATCTCGCGCCCCGCCTATTTCCGCCTCTACCGCACCGTCTGCGGCATGACCGGCACCGCCCGCGAAGCCGCCTCCGAACTGCGCCAGAGCTACGGCCTGCGCACCGCCATCGTCCCGCTGCACCGTCCCTCGCGGCGCGAGATTTTCCCCGACCGCATCTTCCGCACGCGCGACGCCAAGCTCGCCGCCGTCGCCGCCGAAGTCGCGCGCCACCACGCGCAAAACCAGCCCGTGCTCATCGGCACACGCACCATCGAGAACAGCGAGGCGCTCGTCGAAAAACTTCTGCCGTTCGGATTTCCCTTCCGTCTCCTCAACGCCAAACAGGACGCCGAGGAAGCCACGATCATCGAGCAGGCCGGCGAGCCCGGCATCGTCACCATCGCGACGAACATGGCAGGGCGCGGCGCACACATTCCCGTGCCCGAGGAAAGCCAGCGCCTCGGCGGCCTCCACGTCATCGGCCTCGAGCGCCACGAATCCAGCCGCATCGACCGCCAGCTCATCGGCCGCACCGCCCGCCAGGGCCAGCCCGGCAGCGCCCAGTTTTTCCTCTCGCTCGAAGACGACCTCCTCCAGCGCCACGCCCCCGCCCTCGCCGCGCGGCTCGCGCAAAATGCCAGCGACGAACTCCCCGCCAGCACCGCCGCCCATTTCCTCCGCACCCAGCGCAAAGTCGAAACCGCCGACCGAGAACAGCGCCGCCAGCTCGCGAAATACGACCACTGGCTCGACGAACTCAAACAAGCCCTGTGAGAAAAATCCGAAATCCGAAGCACGAAATCCGAAACAAATTCCAATGAACAGAAATCAGAAAACAACTTTGGCCGCGCGCGCAGGTGACTGCCGTTTTTCCCCATTTCAAACACTTCGAATTTGTTTCGGATTTCGGATTTCGGATTTCGGATTTTCGGCGCGGCTTGCCGTTCTCCTCCTACTCCTAGCCCACACCCGCGCCGACGACTCCCTCGGCTACGTCGAGCCCTACCACATCATCACCCTCTCCGCCGCCGAGCCCGGCGTCATCGCGGAGGTGCTCGTGAAAGAAGGCGACGCCGCGAAGAAGGGCCAGATCCTCGCCAAGCTCGACACCGCCACGCTCCAAGCCGAACTCGAAATCGCCCAGGCCGAGGCCAAGCTGCAAGCGACGCGCAAACAGCGCCTCGACGAACTCGCCACCGCCAGCCGCGCCTCGCCCGAGGAGCTGGAAAAAGCGCGCGCCGACCTCACGATCAAGGACGCCCAAGTGCGGAAAATTCAGGCCATGATCGAAACGCGGCTCCTCCGCAGCCCCGTCGATGGCTTCGTGAACGAAATCAAACGCGACCCCGGCGAAGCCGTCTCCCTCGCGAACCCGCACGTCCTCACCGTCGTGCAAATCGACAAACTGACCGCCAACCTTTTCCTCGCGCCCGCCTGCGCGCTCGCGCTCAAGACCGGCGGCACCGCCACGCTCCTGCTCGACGACCACGAAAAAGTCGCCGCCACCATCGAGTTCATCAGCCCCATCACCGATCCGGCCAGCGGCACCGTGCGCGTGAAATTCATGATCGAAAACGCCGCCGGCCACCTCCGCAGCGGCGTCCACTGCGCCCTCGCGCAGTAGCGGCGCGCAGCGTCACCCCTGCTGCCGGTCCGTGGCGCGCTTCACCCAGCGGGCGAACGCACTCTGCCACCGCCCCCACAGCATCGCCGGACGCGGGCTGCGAAAACGCACCCGCGCCATCTCGCCGGGGCAGAGCGCGTCGTGCGCGAGGAGCCGCGCGGTCGCGACGAAGTGCGGTTCCGCGAGTTCGTATTCCGCACCGCGCTTCGCATTCGGATCGTCATTGCGCCGCAGCGCGAGCGGGCCGCCCGCGAGCGCGGTCAGTGCGGGGTCGATGAGGTCGCGCGTCGCGCGCGGCTCCAGTCGCACAAACTCCGCGTCGAAAACCTCCTCGCGGCCTTCGATCCGCACGCGCAGCGGATGCCCCGCCGCTTCGCGCCAGTGCGGCTCGTCCTCCTGGCTCACGGCGATTTTCACATCGCTGCCCGCCGCGCGTCCGAAGCGCACCGCCTCGTCGCCGGCGGCGAGAAAAGTTCCCGTCATCTGCGCCAGTTTGCGGTTCGTCACGCGACCGTCCATCGGCGCGCGGATTTGCGTCGTCGCGAGGTAGCTTTCGCGATCCGCCATCGCCGTGCGCAGCGATGCCGCTTTCGCCTGCTCCGCCTGGAATCCCGAGACATCGCCATGCGCATACGCCATGCGCGCACGCAGCTCCTGCTGCTCCAGATCGATGCGGCTCCGCGCGAGTTCCGCAGCGACTTCGTCGTTGCGCAACTCGATGAGCACCTGCCCGCGCACGACCGTCTCGCCGTCGGCCACATGCACCTTTTCCACAAAGCCGGGGCACTCCACGCGCAGGCTCTGCGTGTCCGCGAGTTCGACCGCGCCGGGGCTTGTGACCGAGCGGTGAAACGGCACGAACAGCGCCGCCGCCGGCAGCGCCGCGAGCACCGCGCACCGCACCGCGACGCGCGCCCAGCTTTCCACCGCATCCTCGAGCGACGCGACGAAACGCCAGAGCGGCACCGCCACCCACATCACTGCGGCAAGCGCCGCCAGTGCGAGGCCGCCGCCTTTGAACATCGCACTCGCACCCACGAGCAGGCCCACGCCAACAAGCACCTGCCAGCCCAGCGCCGCGAGTCCGTACGCGGCCACGATCAACTCCTCGCGCGTGCGCAGTCGCGCGGGTTTCCACGAAGCTGCGCCGGAGAGCAGCCAGCCCAGCGCGCGCTGCGTCCAGTTGCGTCCGCGCGTGCCGAGATTCGGGATGTCGAGCAGCTCGCTGAGAACGAAGTATCCGTCGAAGCGCATCAGCGGGTTCGCGTTGAAAAGCAGCGTGACGATGGTGCCGGTGATAGAT
>JANXSB010000225.1 GCA_025352865.1 Chthoniobacter sp.
TTCGACGGACCTCTATTTCCGCTCCAAGATGACTATCGGCGCTTGTTCAGGGCGGTAAAGAAGCGCCAAGGGGAGACGATTTCCACTTTGGGCAGATCCTTCGCCCGGTAAAGGGCATGGAGTTGGTCCCGATCGATCTCGAGCAGGTGCTTGTCGGAGGTGAGCAGAAATTCGACGGGGTGTTGTGTGGCTTCGCCGAGGATATCGCCGTCGTTGCACTCCTCGTAAGGCAGGAGTTGGGCGTTGCGGATGGCTTTTGAAAATTCGTGGGCGATGCCCATTTTGTGGGGATCGAGCCGCATGACCTTCATTTCGCAGGCAGAGATGTTTTCCATCGCGTGGATGGCACGCGCGGCTTTCTGCGGGGACTGGCCGTGTCTGATCTCGAACTCCAGTTCGATAAAGACGTTCGGGGGGATGAACAGCCCGGTGCCTTGTTCCTTCAAGACTTCCAGCGCGGCGAGGGCGAATTCTTCCTTGGCTGCGAGATCGAAGAGGACGTTACTGTCCAGTGCTACGCTTGACGGGGTCTTCCCCATAGACTCTTTGCAGCGCTAGGGCGAATAAATCTGCACGATGATGATCGTCGATTTGATTCGTGCGTTTTCTCAGTTCGCGGGCTTCCCGACTGCCCTCGGTGTTTTCAGGGTAGTGCGGCGGTTGAATTTTTGCTGTGGGTTTGGGCATAAACTAACGCGTTGGTGAAGAACGAATCGTTCCAGAGAGGAGGAAACATACTGAAATCGGCGCGGATGACAATTTTTTCCGCCAGGGCAATTCAACAGGATTACTGGAACTGTTTAATTTTTCCGCTTTTTAACACTTCGATGCCGGCCCAGCTGGCGGTGTCGTCGATGACTCGCGGATTGCTCATGGTAGGCACCCTCTGCCGAGGCCGACGAGGAGCGGCCTGCCGGGTGTGGACGAGCCGAACACAGGCTTCGGCATATTTGCTTATCATGGCTTCACAGGGCAGGATGCTGCGATAGGGGGTGAGAAGGGCGTGGTCCATCCTCCGGCCCCGGCCTTTCTTGGTGAGGACTTCGGCACCAAAGCCGTTGATCGAGCCGTGGTGGGCGATCTTGACGAGGGTGTAAATCTCTTTCTCGTCGTCGTCGAGTTTCGCGTCGGGGTCCTGGGCGTCGCCGAGGAGGAAGATTTTCGCGGTGCCGAAGGTGAGCATGAGCACGATGCTGATGGAGTTGATGAGTTCTCCGCCTTCATCGGACAGGAGCTCGGGAGCGGCCTTGATGATGATCTCGGCAAAGCGTTCCTGAAACTTTTCGACCGTCGTAGCGCCGGGGCCGCGCACCTCGACCTGGTAGTCGTCTTCTTCGATGAGTTTGTTGTAACCCATGACGTGGCGATAGGTGCGGTCGGTGAGGCGCCCTCTTTCCCGGACAAAGCTGTCCACCATCTTCACGTAATCGTTGGCCATGTCTTGCGCCTCCGGGTCGCCGAGATAGGTGTCCCGGAATTGGGCGGCGATCGCCAGATTGCGGAGATCTTTGGTGGTCTGCCAAGGGAATCGCCAGACTTGCTCGATCTTGCCGGTGTAGCGCTGGAAGACGCGATGGGTGCCGCGGTAGTGGTCTGCGTGCGGATGGGTGAGGCAGAAGAATTTGAGTCGCTCGACGCCCATTTTTTGGAGAAACTCCACCGTGCCGCCGTGCGAGCCGTGGTAGCAATCGACCACGCCCCAGCCGCCGCACGGCAGGTGCAGGACGATGGATTCGCCGAAGCCCGGGCCGAGGCAATAAATGCGCAGGCGCGGAGGTGGGGCTTGCTGGAGCGGTCGTTTGGATCGGGCCATAGGTCGCTGGGTCGCCGGGTGCGCGGGTGGGCAGTTAGGTTAGAACTTGGAGAAATCGACAGGGAGCGCTTCCGAGGCGTCCAGTATTTCTTCGTCGGTGGGATATTGCGGGGTCAGCAAATCGATCGAGACGGTAGTCACGCCGGGCGCTTTGATGCGGGCTTGATATTCAAACACCATCCCGGGCTTGAGGTCCGGCCGGGAAAATTGGCTGCGGTCAAATTCGCCCACGATTTCTTCCTCCTCGGCAAAGAGCGAGACGGTGATGAGCGAGCCATCGACGGCGCGCACTTTGCCCCGGCAGCACAGGATGGTTTTGCTCTCTGCTTCCGTCACCGCGTTCTCGGTCCCGGCTACTTCGGCGGCGGTCTTCGCTTCGTCCTCCACGGAAGTGGCCGACAGCGGCTCGACGATCAGCACGGTGACTCCGCGGACTATGAGCGGGGGCTTCGAGGTCAATGCCGGCACTCGATCTTTCCCCTCAATCTCGTGCAGGATCTGGTAAATGTCCGCCGGCATCTTGACCTCGACCTGAAGTCTCCACTGCCGATAGGTGGCGCACGCCAGGTCCATCAGGCGTCCCGCGGCGTTCATTTCTGGGTCGATTCTGGACAGGTCGAAGCTCACTTTGCGGATCTGCTTGTCCGAGCTCAGGCGCCCGTCGATTGCCCGCTTGAACGAAGGAATCTCCTCCGGGTCGGATTTGTCTTGGAAAATCACGGAGAGCACCCCGTCGCGGGTTGGGGGCAATTGAAGCTGCAATGGGCTGGCAGGAATCATAGAGGCGTCCGCTTGCTGGAGAGAGGCTTCCACTTACTAGGGATGCGGATATGAATATGCGTGCCTTGCACGTAATATAGATTATTTCGTATCTTAATGGCAGCGCGGCCCTTTTCGGGGGCAAAGTTGGCGATCGCTCCGCCGGTGCGAATCGAAATCCTGCCTTTGAGCCGGCGCAGCAACGCGCCGGCATGTTCCAAGCCCCGCCCGCCCCACGGATCTTCCGATTGCGTGCGCTGATCCAATTGTTCCGCCAGGCTCATGGCCATCGCGACCGCTTGCGCATCGGTCGGCGGTTTCATGTCGTAACTCCTCGCCAGGCCCGCCGCCAGACCCATCCCCGTGTCCCCCACATAAATGTGCAACCCCTCCTTCGGTAGCGGATCGACCTCCATAGCGATGTAACCGAGGGCGATGTTTCTCTTGCCGTTTTTTTCCACGCTGCCGGCATGATAGACCACATTATCCACCAGTTCCTTGATGGTGCCCCTCAACCAATGCGTCGTGGATACCATCTGGTCGGCGCGGGCCTGTCCGAGCCCCTTGTGAATCCCTCCCACGGAGGCAAACCACTCGTCGTAATATCGGATCATCTCGTCCATCCGGGTCATCCACGTTTTATGGATCTCGTCCCGTTCAAAATAGGTGAACGTATGCAAAGCCAGTGGCCCCGCGTTTCCTAGCTTGTTGCGGCTGATGGGCGGCTCGTCCCGCCAGAGGTGTTCCTGCTCGGTCTGGATCAGGTGTGACCGCATCGGCCGCAAGCTCCCGTGTTTCTTAATATCTTTGCCGATTCGCTTGCTCACGTTGCACACCGTCGCGAGGATGCCGTAGCGGTGTCCCAGCCAGTGAATGATGGGTGAAAACATGCAATGCGCATCGAACGAAATGGTGGTGACCGCTTCCATATCCAGTGCCACCACGTCGCGATTGCGGATTTTCTTGACCGAGGCGTATCGCCGGAGCGCCCGGTCGAACGAGAGGAGATCGACCGATGCCGGCAGCGGAACCACGCACCGCTGGCTGGAGGGCACATCCCGCAGATGATTCACCATCTGCTTTTCGGAAGCGTAAATCGCCCCCGCATCGATCCCCGGCATGTTCTCGAGGCTCCGGGCGATTTCTCCCGAGCAGACATAATACTTTGCCCCATCGGCGTCTGCCGTGGTCGCCGCAAATAACCCGGCCAGCTTTTGAGAGTCGAAGATGGTGACGCCAGTCAGGTCGAAGACGATATTTTTAATCTCCAGTTTTTCCTTCAGCCATTCACTTAGGAACTTGCCCGTTTTTTTGGGATCGAGGTTATGCCGCCCTCCGATATCCTCCGCCGCATCCGGCTCGCGCACGTTCACACTCCACCGCACCCACAGTGTGCGAGGATAAGCAAAGAGGATGTGCTTGCGCAGAAACCGGCTCGCCGCCTCCGGGAGCTTCGACGCCGTTAAACGCTGTTCCAGATCGAGAATTACCGGGTGCCTTTCAACAGGCTGTTCCGCCAGGTCGTGGGTGTGCATAACTTGGGTGCCGATTATTTTGTTCAGGATTTATCTTTCCTGGCAAGTAAATGTGCTAAGGGCCAAGGACGCAAAGGAGGGGCTCGCCCCTTCGCCTCGTTCGCGACCGTGGCTTGGTGGTCGGTACCCCCAAAGGAAATTTGCCGGCACGCCTCAACCCGCCATCGCGGAATCCCCTCACTGAATTGTCCCAGACTGTTTCCCACGCTTCTAATGCGCCGGTTTTCGACCATATCACCATATCAACCGCGGCCGCCGACTCTTTCGCACTGTCGGAAATCGAAGGCCAATTTCGCCTGTTAAACGACGGCGTGGGCAAAGCGCACCTTCCGGCAAATGGCGCGGGCAGATAGCAGGAATCCGGCTCGCCCTCACCTTTCGCGCCAAGCGCAGCTTTGCTCCGTTCGATGGTGAAAAATATGGCGATGCAATCGGATGGATTCCACGCGGCTGCCCGGACGAGGCAAGGGCATGAAACAGCCACAAACTGAATACGTCGGAACCTTCATCAAAGCCACGGGCGCAGCGCGCACGATGCGCTTCGTCACCTCACCGGACAAACTGCGCGGCGGCGGTCTTATCACCGTCTTCGACGTGGAGAACAGACGGCGGCGCACTTCGACTTGTCGATCAACACCGTGAAGGCGCGCGTGCGCCGGGAGGGTTGGTAGAAATGGTCACCGTCATCCATTCCATCACGTTCGACAAGCGCGAGCGCCTGAAGAACGCCGTCGTGATCACCCCGCGCGGCATCGTCCACGTCGAGTGGACGTGCGCGGCCGGGGATTGGTGCTGGTTCACGAGCGGAAATGGCGACGCAAAGAAGCTCGCTATGCCGGCCATCGAGCGCATCAAGCGCTGTCTCGGAACGAGGCCCGCCGCATCGCGCGGTGATGTCCGCTGCCGGCATTGCGGGCGGACAAGCGAGGACGGGTCGGGCGTCTGCGCCCGCTGCCATCAAACCTATGAAGTGGGTTAGCACCTACCGTGGCTACGAGATCCGCCACAGCACCGTGCGCGACGGCGACGGATTCGCGCGCTACGAAGCGGAGATCAGGGTGGGCGGCGAATGGACGTTCGCCAGCAGCGAAGCGCTCGATGACGACACCGTGCAACACGATCTCGACGCCTTCATCGACGGAATGGATACGACTGCGACTCATCTTCCGCGCCAACCGCAGGCCGCAGCGCAAAATGGAGATCGCAAATGGTGATCACAAAAAATGGACACACGCGGCCAGCGCGAACGAGGCAAGGGACGCAACCTCAAACCACCTATGCCTGAACACGAACAAACCCTGCCACCGGATGCCGCGACTGCGGCAGACCATCGCAACCCGCGCCGCCGCAACAACGGCGCTTCAGCCAACGGCGAAGCGCCCGACCTCGGCGTGCTCGTCACCCCGCAGCCGCACCACGACCTTGACCGGCTCGTGCTCCACGCGGACGTGCGCAACGACATCGCCGCCGGCCTCCGCGCCATCCAGCGCCGCGCCGATCTCGAAGCGGTGTGGAGCATCAGCCAACTCCAGCCGCAAGACGGCCGCTGCATCCTAAATTTTCACGGCCCGCCGGGGACGGGCAAGACGCGAGCCGCACTCGGCGTGGCGCTGCGGCTCAGCCAGCCGCTCTACCAAGTGGATTACAGCGCGGTGATCTCGAAATACCTTGGGGACACGGCCAAGCACATTGCTGCGTGTTTCAAGCGCGCGAGCGAACTCGGCGCGGTGCTCTTTTTCGATGAGGCTGACTCGCTGCTCTCTCGCCGCGTGAACATCGGGGAGAGCTGCGCGACCAGCATCAATCAGAACCGCAACGTGCTCATGCAGGAACCCGCCTCGCCGCGAGCAAGCCGACTGTGGAGACGTTCACGCAAACGGGCCTCGGCCTGCAATGACCTGAATCATGGCGACGAAGAAAACCATCGAGCAACATTGGAAGGAGGCGCAGGACGATTTCGCGCGTCTCAAGGCGTGCTCGCGCGTGCATCGTGACGACTTGCCGATGACGTTCCAAGGGAAGGGCGGCGTGTATGTGTTCTTCGACAAGAATGGTGCAGCGCTCTACGTCGGACGCGGACGCAACGTGAGACAGCGGATTCTCCAGCACTCGCGCACCTCGACCAAAGATGCCCCGTTCGCGTGGCTGCTCGCGCGCGACGCGACGAAGCGTTACGCGGACTGCCGGGCGGATCGTTCGACTCGAACATGACCTTCGCGCAGGCGCTCACCGAAGCGGTGAAGGCGGTGCCCACCGCGATGCTCGTGGCATCGCTGCCGCAATCGCAAGTGGAGGTCGGCGGCGAGGGCGGCGCTCAGGCGCTCACTCGATTGGAACACACCTTTGGCCGGATGGAATTCAATTGGCGTCCAGCGAGCGCGGAGGAGAGTTACGAAATCGTTCGTCGCCGCTTGTTCGAGCCGATCACCGACCCGCGCCTTTTTGCCGACCGCGACGCAGTGGTGCGCGCATTCGGCGCGCAGTATCGGCAGAACGCGGCGGAGTTTCCGGCAGAGTGTCGGGAGGCGGATTACGAGCGACGCATGGAAGCGGCGTATCCAATTCATCCAGAGCTTTTCGACCGGCTCTACAACGACTGGTCGAGTTTGGAAGAGTTCCAGCGCACACGCGGCGTGCTGCGGTTGATGGCGTCAGTCATCTACACGCTCTGGTCGCGCGGCGACCGCTCGTTGGCAATCCTGCCAAGCCTCGTACCGATTGATGAGCCGGCCGTGGAAAGCGAACTGACGCGCTACCTCACGCCGAACTGGCCGGTGATTATTGAGAAGGACGTGGACGGCCCGCACTCGCTTCCTTGTCGCATGGACACGGAATCGGCGCGGTTTGGCCGCGTGTGGGCGACGCGTCGCGTGGCGCGCACGATTTACCTCGGCTCCGCGCCGGTCGTCGGACAAGCGAATAAGGGTCTCGACATGCGCCGCGTGCGGCTCGGTTGCGTGCAGCCAGGCGAGAACATCGCTGTCTTCGGCGATGCTCTGCGGCAGCTCGGCGACCAAGCGGCGCACTTGTATGCGGACGGGGCACGCTACTGGTATTCTACGCAGCCCAACGTCGGTCACGTCGCCCGCGACCGCGCTGCACAGCAGCAAGAGGACGATTGCTTCGCCGAGATTCGCGCTCGTTTGAAGAAGCAGCAGAATCAGCGCGGTGGTTTTGCAAAGGTGTATCCCGCGCCAGACGGCACCGGCGATGTCCCGGACGAAACAGATGGACGTTTGGTGATCCTCGCACCCGAGAAGGCGCACACCAGCGGCGTTGCCGACAGCCCGGCTCTGCTCGCCGCAAAGGAGTTCCTGGACAAGCGTGGCAACAGTCAACGTGTGTATCAGAATACCCTCGTCTTCCTTGCTGCCGATAAGACGCGACTCGATGAACTGCGCGAGGCGTGCGCAAACTACCGCGCTTGGAAGTCCATCCACGACGAGCGCAAGAGCCTAGGCCTCGATCCGTTCAACGAGAGCCTCGCCGAGAAGAAAACAGCGGACTTCGACGGAGCGGTGGAGGCGCGCTTGCCCGAGACATATCAATGGTTACTCGTGCCATCGCAGAATGACCCGCAGAAGCCAGAGGTGGAGTGGCAGACGATCCGGCTCAGTGGCTCGGGCGCACTCGCAGGCCGGGCTTTCACGCGACTCCAACGTGAGGGACACATCGCCGGGAATCTCGGGGGCGTCGCACTCAAGCATGAACTCGACAAAGTGCTTTGGCCTGACCGCACCCATCTCGATTTGCGACAGATTCAGGAATACTTCGCCAAGTATCTATATCTCCCGCGCCTTGTGTATCAGGAACTGATCATGGAGGCCGTGCGCGACGGCGTGAGCAACCTGACGTGGCGAGACTGCTTCGCCTACGCTGGCGGCTACGATGAGGCGCAAGGCCGCTATCTCGGCTTGCAGGCAGGTCGGACCGGCATAGCCATCGTGGCAG
>JANXSB010000253.1 GCA_025352865.1 Chthoniobacter sp.
CAGCCGCGCGAGCTGCTCCTCGCACTGGCGGATGAGCTGCATCGTGCGATACCACGCGAGCGCGGGCGCAGGAGTTTTAGTGGGTGCTTTGGGAAGTGATGCGATTTGGGACATGGAAAGATTTTACGAAATGGAAGCCAGCGCCGTGGCAGTGCGGCGCGGCACTTTCACGAGGCTCAGAAAAACGCCGCCGAGCAAGTAGCAGCCGGCGAAAAAGAGGAGGCAGATGCTTTCGCTGAAGCCGTGGGTTTTCAGCCAGCCGGTGGTGTGGTTGCCCAGATAGCCGGCCACGTTTGCGAACATATTGATGAAGCCGACGGACGCGGCCGCCGCCGCCGCAGTGAGCGTGATCGTGGGCAGCGCCCAGAATGGCGACATCCAGAAAAACGACGTGAGGCCCGCGAGGCAGAACCAGCACATGAGCAGGGCAAACGGCTGCCCCGGAATCGCGCACAGCGCGAGCAGCAGCGCTGTCGCGGCGGCGCTGCCGACGCAATGCCACTTGCGGTCGCCCGTGCGGTCGGACGACCAGCCCGCGAGCGCGACGCTTACGAGCCCGCAGAGATTGAACGCCGCGCTGGCCGCGAGCGCCTGCCGGTCGGAGCCGCCGGAGAGATTTTTCAGCATCGTGGGCAGCCAGAAAACGAGCGCGTAGCCGCCGGTGTTGATCGCGAAAATGCCGAGCGCGAGCTTCCACACATTTGGCAAACGCAACGCTAGCCTGACGGGGATTTTCCCGCCGACTTCCTTGGCCGCAGCCTCGGCAGCGAGTACGCCTTCAAGGTGGTCGCGCTCGGCGGGCGTGAGCCATTGGGCGTGGCGCGGGCGGTCCGTCATGCAGCGCAGCACCACAAAACCGAGCACCACGCCAGGCAGCCCTTCGAGGACGAAAAGCCACTGCCAGCCAGCCATCCCGAGCCACGTCACATCCAGCAGCAGCGCGGAAACGGGAGCGCCGAGCGCGAGGCTGAACGGCACCGCCATGATGAAGCCCGAGAGCGCCCGCGCGCGGTCGCCGCTGGCAAACCAGTGCGTGAAATAGACGATGATGCCGGGAAAAAAACCGGCCTCCGCGACGCCGAGGAAAAAGCGTGCGAGATAGAATTGCGCGGGCGTTTTCACGAACGCGGTGAGCGCCGAGACGCAGCCCCACGAAAGGAGAATCCGCGCGAACCATTTCCGCGCGCTCCACCGCTCGACGAGCAGCGCGCCGGGGATTTCGAGCAGGAGGTAGCCGATGAAAAACACGCCGATGCCGAGTCCGAAAACTTCCTCGGAAAATTTCAGGTCGCCCGCCATGCGGAGCTTGGCGAAGCCGACATTCGCGCGGTCGAGATACGCGACGATGTAGATGACGAAGACGAGCGGCAGCACACGCCACGCGACTTTGCGGCGGAGCGCCACGGGGTTCACCGCGTCTAGCGGGAGCGTGCTCATCGCGGTGCGGTCACGTCGTTGACGATGTTGGGCAGCGGCTCGCCGCGCAGGGCTTTGAGGGCGAGTTGCGCGGCGGTGGTGCGGAGTTGCGTGACCGCCGCCGGGCTGGCCCACGCGATGTGCGCGGCGAGGATGACGTTCGGCAGCTTGCGAATCGGATGCTCTGCGGGAATCGGCTCGGGATCGAAAACATCGAGCGCAGCGGAGCCGAGATGCCCGCTTTCGAGCGCGGCTAAAAGGTCGGCGCTGTCGGCGAGATCGCCACGGGTGACGTTGATGAAAACCGCGCCCGCTTTCATTTTCGCAAAGGCGGCGGCGTTGAACATCTGCTTCGTCTGCGGCAGCGACGGGCAGTGCGGCGTGACGATGTCGGATTGCATGAGCAGCTCATCGAGCGACGCGACTTGCGCCCCGCTGGCCGTGATGTCCGCAGCCGCGACGACAGGATCGAAGACCAGCACGCGCGCACGAAAAGCGAGCAACCGCCGCACGACTTCGCGCCCGATGCGCCCGAAGCCGACGACGCCGACCGTGAGGCTGGCGAGCGAATGGACGAGCGCGATGGGTGTGGCCATGCCCCACTGGCCGTCGCGCAGATGCAGCGCATTCGGCACGACCTGCCGCGTGGTGGCGAGGATGAGCGCGAGCGCGTGGTCGGCGACTTCGTTCACGCAGTAGTCGGGAATGTTCAGCACTGGGATGCCGCGCTCGCGGGCAGCGGCGAGGTCCACGTTGTCCACGCCCACGCCGTAGCGGACGATGACTTTCGCGCGCTCCATCGCGGCGATGACTTCCGCGTTGATCGTGGCGAACTGTGTGATGACCGCATCGGCGTCGCGGACAAGTCCGGCAATTTCGGCGGGCGCGCGTTTATCTTTGAACGAGACGACCTCGACACCCTGCGGCGCGAGAACGGACGTTTCCACGTCGAGATTGGCGAAGCTGTAATCAGTAATGGCGACTTTGGGCATAGGTGGTTGGGGTAAAAATTATTCGCCGATGACGCGGACGGTGGTGAGCGCCTTGACGAGCGCGTGGTCGGCCCATTTCCAGACGACCTTCTTGTCGCGCGTGACTTCGCAAACGTGTGCGCCTTTGCCCTCCTGCCCGCGCAGGAAATTGCCGACGATGAGGTTGCCATTTTTCAACTGCTGGACGCTGAATATCCAAGTGAGGTTCAGCTCCGGCGCGTCGGCTGCGCCAAACTCCCACGCGATTTGTTTGTCCGGCGTGACCTCAATGACGCGCTTCTGCGTGCCGCAGGCGATGAGCGTGTTACCGTTCGCGAGCCGCTGCGCGTCGCCCGCCATCGCCACGCCCGTGAACTCCCAAACGACCTTGCCCGTCGGGTCCACTTCTCGCACCGCGCCCTCGCCTTCGTGCGCGGCGAGGATGTTGCCGTTGGCGAGTTGGTGAAGGTTGCGGACTTG
>JANXSB010000294.1 GCA_025352865.1 Chthoniobacter sp.
AGCAGGCCCACTTTTTTCTCGGGCCCGGAGATGGCGAGCCGCACGAACTCGGCGCGAAAGGGGATGCCGCGCGTCTTCACTTCCTTGGTCTTGCTGTACTCCAGAAGGTAGCGCGCGGCGGTTGTCTGCCAGAGGAGGCCGTCGGCTTTCACGGCGCTCGTGGGGTCTTTGCCGCGCGGGGTGAATTTCACGGCGGTCGCTTTGGAAATGGCGTCGGCGGCGGTGCGCACGAGGGCGTCGAATTTTTCCTCCGACCAGTCGCCGGAATCGCCACGGGCGTAGAGCGTGACGGTGATTTCCTTGAGCGTCTCGCCGTCGAAATGCGCGACACTTTCCACCGCCGGCTGTCCGAAGACGGTGATCTCGGAGCGCGCCACGCGCGCGGAGTCGCGGGCGTTCGAGGTCCACCCGTAGCCGAGCTTGGCGGCCACGGCCATGAAGTCGTTCTGCTTCATCGTCCAAAGATTCTCCGCGGCGAAAAGCGGGTCGAGCGGCGCGGCGAAAGCGGGCGCGACGAGGGCGATGAGGGCGATGAGGGCGAGGGGGAACAGCGGAAGTTTCATGGGAGGCGGGGTTGTTGTTGCGTGAGGCAGTGGAAGGCACCGAGCCCCCAGATGAGTTCGCGGCAGTCGATGGGGACGATCTTCCGTTGGGGAAAGGCTTTCTGCAAGACGGCGCAGGCCCATTTGTCGTCGGCGTCGGCGAAGACGGGGAGGAGGACGACTTGGTTGCCGATGTAAAAATTCGCGTAGCTCGCGGGGAGGCGCTGGCCGTCGCGGATGATTTTGCGCGGCATCGGCAGGGTATGGATTTCGAGGGGCGTGCCGTCCTCGGCGTCCATGCCGCGGAGCGCATGGAAGTTGGCTTCGAGCGGTTCGTGGTTGGGGTCGTTTTCGTCCTCCTCGACGACGGTGACGACGGAGGTGCGGCTGACGAAACGCGTGAGATCATCGACGTGGCCGTCGGTGTCGTCGCCTTCGATGCCGTCGCCGAGCCAGAGGATATTCGTGACGCCGAGGAAATCGCGGAGGCGCTGCTCGATGTCTTTTTGCGTGAGGTCGGGGTTGCGGTTGGGGTTGAGCAGGCAGGACTTGGTGGTGAGCAGCGAGCCCGCGCCGTTCACGTCGATGGAGCCGCCCTCGAGGACCATTTTCGGAAAATAGATCGGGAGGTTTTGCTGCTCGGCGATGCGCTTGGGCACGTCGTCGTCGAAGTCGAACGGCGGATATTTCCAACCCCACGCGTTGTAGTCCCAATCGACGATGGCGAGGCGCGGCGCGGCGGCGCGCGTGAGGTAGATGGGGCCGTGGTCGCGGCACCAGGGCTCGTTCGTGGGGACTTGGAAAAAGGTGACGTGATCGGCCTTCACTTTCGCGGTCGCGAGATGGCCGCGAACGAGCGCCTCGTGTTTGGCGTCGCAGACGTTGATGTGGACTTTCTCGGAACCCGCGAGCGCATCCACCATCGCGGCGAGCGTGGGGACGATGCGCTCGTAGGAGTCGGGAAAGCTGATGCCGTCAGGCCGCGGCCACGAAAGCCAGGTGGCCTCGTGCGGCTCCCATTCGGCGGGCATGCGGTAGCCGAGCGCGGCGGGCGTGGCGGAGACTTCGGCGGCGGTTTCGGTCGGGACGCTCATGGGTCAGTCGATGAATCGCTTTTGCAAATCCCCGTACGCGTCGATGCGCCGGTCGCGAAAAAACGGCCAGTGCGTGCGTTGCGTGTCGAGCGCGTCGAGGTCGGCCTCGACGATGAGGATTTCCTCCGCGTCCACGGACGCCTTCGCGACGATCTGCCCGGCGGGGTCGGCGACGAAACTTTGCCCCCAAAACTCGATGCCGTCGCCGCCGTCGGGCGCTTCGTGGCCGACGCGGTTCGGCACGGCGACGTAGCAGCCATTGGCGATGGCGTGCGAGCGCTGGATGGTTTCCCACGAGTCGTGCTGCCGCGCGCCGTGCTGCGCTTTCTCGCCGGGATGCCAGCCGATGGCGGTGGGGAAAAAAAGAATCTGCGCGCCGGCGAGCGCGGTCAGCCGCGCGGATTCGGGATACCACTGGTCCCAGCAGATGCAGACGCCGATTTTCGCGTAGCGCGTCTGCCACGCGCGGAAGCCGAGGTCGCCCGGCGTGAAATAGAATTTCTCGTAGAAGAGCGGGTCGTCGGGGATGTGCATCTTCCGGTATTTGCCGAGGTAGGCGCCGTCGGCGTCGATGATCGCAGCGGTGTTGTGGTAGAGGCCGGCGCTCCGCTTTTCAAAAAGCGAGGCGACGATGACGATGCCCCGCTCCTTCGCCAGCGCGCCGAGCGCGCCGGTGCTAGGGCCGGGGATTTCCTCGGCGAGCCGGAAGTATTTGTGGTCCTCGACCTGGCAGAAGTACTGCGACGTGAACAGCTCCTGCAGACACACGATCTGCGCGCCGCGATCCGCTGCCTCGGCGGTTTTCGCGAGCGCCTTCGCGAGGTTTTCGCGCGGCTCGGCGGAGCAGCGCATCTGGACGAGGCCGAGGGTGACTTTGTGGGACGGCATGCGGTGTGGGTGATGCGCCGCGCGCTCGCACCGGCGAACGCGCTGGCTGGAAAAAAGTGTGCGGCGCGCGGCGCGGAAAGCAATCCGTGAAATCGCCGCGCGCCCGCGCGGAAACCACTCGCCTTACTTGATCGAATCCGCCGCGACGATCTTGATGCTCACCACACCCACGCGCTCCTTCGGCTTGCTGGGTTCGCCGCCACCGCTCGCGCCGACGGGCGTGTCGCCGAGTTTTTTCAGCACGTCCTCGCCTTTGATGAGCTTGCCGAAGCAGGTGTACTTGCCGTTGAGCGCCTGCGCGTTTTCGAGGCAGAGGAAGAACTGGCAGCTCGCCGAATCCGGGTCCGCCGTGCGCGCCATCGAGATGACGCCGAGCTCGTGTTTGCGGTCGCTGAATTCCGCCTTCACTTTTTCGTCCGAGCCGCCGGTGCCCCAGCGCGCTTCCATGCTCGCGTCCTTGGAAAGCGGGTCGCCGCCTTGGATCATGAAGCCCTTGATAATGCGGTGAAAGGCGGTGCCGTCGTAGAAGCCGCTCTTCGCGAGCTTGATGAAATTGGCGACGGTTTTCGGCGCGGTCTCCGGCCAGAATTCGACGACCATTTCGCCCGCGGCGGTTTTGATGACGGCGACTTCTTTGTCCGCCGCGCGCGCGGCGGGCACGACGGCGAGGGCGGCGGTGGCGATGAGGGAAAGGAAAAGTGTTTTCATAAGGCCGGCAGATTTGCCACGCGTCCGCCGCGCTGTCACGCGGAGAAAATCGCGCCGCGCACTTTGTTGCGGGTCTGTCGCAAGTGTGACGCGGAGGTTGCAAGGCGGACTTCGGAAGCTACTATGCGCACTCGTCATTCATGAAATTCCACGCACTTTTCCTGGCTACCATGCTCGGGGCGGCGACGCTCCACGGGCAGGCGACCGCTTCCCCAGAACCGAATCCGCCGGTGCTCCTCGCACAGGCCGCCGCGCCGGCGAAAAAGGACACCGCCGTCACGGCGATCAATGATCGCGGCGCGAAAGACGCCGCGCCCGCGCCGGCCGCGACGCCCGACGACATGATGCGCATTCCCGCCGCCAGCGGAGCGAATCCGGCGGCGAACGCCAACGCACCCGTGAATGCGGTGACGCTGTGGAAGCTCATCCAGGACGGCGGCTGGGCGATGGTTCCG
>JANXSB010000338.1 GCA_025352865.1 Chthoniobacter sp.
CCTACGGCCTCGTCATCCCCGACGACTGGAAGCCCGACGAGAAGACGCCGCGCCGCCTCGATTTCTGGTTCCGCGGACGCTCCGAGCAATCCACCGAACTCGCCTTCATCGCCGACCGCCTGAAGAACAAAGGCGAGTTCACCCCGCCCGGCGCGATCGTCCTCCACCCGTTCGGGCGCTACTGCTGCGCGAATAAATTCGCCGGCGAGACCGATCTCTTCGAGGCGCTGGAAAACGCGCGCCAGCATTACCACATCGACCCGAACCGGATGAGCGTCCGCGGCTTCTCGATGGGCGGCGCGAGCGCGTGGCAGTTCGGCACGCACTTCGCGGGGCTGTGGGCCGCGGTCGCGCCCGGCGCGGGCTTCGGCGAGACGGCGGAGTTCTGCCACGTCCTCGACCCCGGCAAGACGACGACGCCGCCGTGGGAGCAGACGCTCTGGCGCTGGTACGACTCCACGCTCTACGCCGCGAACCTCGCCAACACCACGACCGTGGCCTACTCCGGCGAGCTCGACGGGCAGAAGCAGGCCGCCGACATCATGCTCCGCTACGCGGAAAAAGAGGGCCTCACCATCCCGCACATCATCGGCCCGCAGACGAAGCACGCCTACCACCCCGAGTCGAAGCCGAAGATCGAGGAGATCGTGACGGGCGCGGCCAACGAGGGGCAGAACGCAGTGCCGGAACATATCCATTTCACCACCTATTCGCTCATCTACCCGGCGATGAAGTGGCTCCGTATTGTAGGAATGGAAAAGGAATGGGAGCGCGCTGACATCAGCGCTGAGGTCACCGAGGCGGGGCTTGTGGTCCAAACCAAAAACGTATCTGCATTCGGAGTCACCCTTCCGACAGCGGGAAAGATAAGCGTTCCGGGCAAATCGATCGACGCGATCATCGACGAGCAGAAACTCACCGCGCCGTATTCAGCAACGGGCACCGTCTTTCACAAGGAAGGAGGGCGCTGGGTCGCGGGACCACTTTTCGTCAAACAGATCATCGGCACGAAACGTCCCGGCATCTGCGGCCCCATCGACCACGCCTTCATGTCGTCGTTCCTTTTCGTCCGCCCGACCGGGAAGCCGCTCAACGACAAGGTCGGCGCGTGGACGCAGGCGGAGATGGAACACGCCATCGGCTTTTGGCGGAAAGTTTTCCGCGGCGACGTGCGCGTAAAAGACGACACCGCCCTCACCGCCGAGGACGTGGCCGCTTCCAACCTCATCCTCTGGGGCGATCCCTCGAGCAACACGGTGATCGGAAAGCTGCTCGGAAGTCAGGCGTCTCGCCTGACGGTCCCAGCGGGTCAGGCGGGACGCCTGACTTCCATCCCGCTGCAGTGGACGCGCGACAAACTCACCTTCGCCGGCCAGACCTACGACGCCAAAGAACACGCCCCCGTCCTCATCTACCCAAACCCCGCCAACCCCGCGCACTACATCGTGCTCAACAGCGGCCCGACCTTCCGCGAGGAAGCGCTGCTCAACAACGCCCAGCAAGTCGCGAAGCTCCCCGACTGGGCGATCATCAACCTCAACACCCCGCCCGACGCCCGCAACCCCGGCGAAGTCGTCACCGCCGGCTTCTTTGACGAGCAGTGGAAGGTGCCGCAAAAGTGACGCGCGGATGCGAAATCCGGGGAGCGCGCACCGCATTTTCCCGCTAAGAGGATGAACCGAAACGCAAAAGCGTGTCATCCTGAGCGGAGTTTCGCCGTGGAAAAGCGGGGGCGAAACGGAGTCGAAGGACCCCGGCGGTTCGATAACGTGCTGAGCTTGTCCGAACCGCCGGGGTTCTTCGACTGCGCTGCGCCCGCCTTTCCACCTCCGCTCCGCTCAGGATGACACGCTTTCTTTGCATTTCGATACACCCCGCAAAATCCCCAAACCAAAATTCCATGCGGTCCCTCATCCTCGCCCTCCTTTTCACCGCCACCGCGCTCGCGCAGACGCCACCGTCGACGACAAAACAATCCCCGCCGCCCGGCGTCGCCATCCCCGATGCGGACCGCAAAGAACTCGAAACCGGCACCGCCGCGCTCGGGCGCGAGATCGAAACTTTGCGCGCCAGTTTGAAAGCGAACCCCGCCCAGCTCGCGCTGCTGCCGGACGTGCAGATCTTTCACAAGGCCGTCGATTGGGCGCTGCGCTACGACGAGTTCATGGACGTGAAACAGCTCGCCTCCGCAAAGCGCGCGCTGGCCGAGGGCCTGGAGCGCGCGAACGCGCTGAAGAACGGCCAAAGCCCGTGGGCACAGGCTTCCGGGCCAGTGCTGCGTGGCTACGTTTCCAAAATCGACGGCTCCGTGCAGCCCTACGGACTCGTGGTGCCGGAGAGCCAGACTAAGTCGCCGCGCCCGCTCCTCGTCTGGCTCGCCGGGCGCAATGACAAGCGCACCGAGCTGACCTTTCTCGACGAGCGCTGGAAATCGAAAGGCGAGTTCACGCCGGCGAACACGATCGTCGTCCATCCCTACGGACGCTTTTGCAACGCGACGAAATTTGCCGGCGAGACGGATGTCTTCGAGGCGATGGCCTCGGTGCAGGCGCGCTACCCGATCGACCCGCTGCGCATCGCGATGGCGGGCTTCTCGATGGGCGGTGCGAGCGCGTGGCATCTCGGTACACATCACGCCGGGAAATGGTGCGCGATGTCGCCGGGCGCAGGCTTTTGCGAGACGGCGATCTACGCAAAAGTCTTCAGCGACAAGAGCGAGCCGCCGCCGTGGTGGGAGCAGTCGCTTTTCCACTACACCAACGCCGCCGACTACGCCGCGAACCTCGCCAACAACCCGCTCATGGCCTACTCCGGCGAGATCGACCCGCAGCGTGCCAGCGCCGACATGATGGAAAAAATCTGCGCCACCGAAGGTGTGAAAATGGAGCGCCTCATCGGCCCGCAGACCGCGCACAAATACGAACCCGGCGCGAAGCAGCAGCTCGCGAAATGGCTCGACGAAAAGATCGCCGCCGGCACACCCGCGATGCCGCCGAAGGTGCGCTTCACCACCTACACGCTGCGCTATCCGACGATGAAATGGATCACCCTCGACGCGCTCGACAAACATTGGGAGCGCGCCGACATCGACGCCGAGCTGGCCGACGAAGGCACCTTCCGCGTGAAGACGAAGAACGTCGCCGCCTTCACCATCGCGCTCCCCGTCGCGCCCGCGCCGCTCGACAAGACGCACCCGCCGCGCGTGCTGATCGACGGGCAGGAGCTGGTTGGCCCCGCGGTGAAGGATTATTGGACCGCGCATTTCCGCAAAGGCGCGGATGGCAAGTGGGCGGCAGCCGCGAGCGCCGACCTCGGCCAGCACAAGCAGCACGGTCTCACCGGGCCGGTGGATGATGCCTTCGTGGACTCATTCCTTTTCGTCCGCCCGACCGGCAAGCCGCTCAACGACAAGATCGGCGCGTGGGCGAAGAGCGAAATGGAACGCGCGATTGTGGAGTGGCGGCGCGTCTTCCGCGGCGATGCGCGAGTGAAAGACGACACTGCGCTGACCGCCGATGACATCGCGAATGCGAACCTCATTTTGTGGGGCGACCCGTCAAGCAACCGCGCACTCAAAGCCATCCTCGAAAAAGCGGCGCTCGCGAAAACCGTCCCGCAATTTCCGCTCGCGTGGACGGCCAATTCCGTGATGCTCGGCCCGGTGAAATATCCCGCCGCCGATCACGCGCCGATCCTCATTTTCCCCAACCCGCTAAACTCCGCGCGCTACCTCGTCCTCAACAGCGGCTTCACCTTCCGCGAAGGCAGCACCACGACCAACGCCCTGCAAACCCCCAAGCTCCCCGACTGGGCGATCATCGACCTCCGCACCCCGCCGAGCGCGAAGTGGCCCGGCCTCGTCACCGAGGCGGGCTTCTTCGACGAAGCCTGGCAGTGGCCGAAGAAGTGACGCGCGTAAGTTCCCATCGCCATGATCAAAAACATCCTCGTCCTCGGCGCGGGCAGCGCCGGCCTCATCGCGGCGATCTCGCTGCGGCGCAAGCTGCCGCAACTTGCGATTCGCGTGGTGCGCAGTCCGGAGATCGGCGTCATCGGCGTGGGCGAAGGCACGACGCCGAATTTTCCGAAGCACATCTTCGACTACCTCGGCATCACGCGGAAAAGATTCCACGAGCTCGCCGAGCCGACGTGGAAACTTGGCATCCGCTTCCTCTGGGGGCCGCGCGGGCGTTTCGACTACACCTTTGACCAGCAGCTCGACTGCCAGTGGAGCGATCTGCCGATGCCGAACGGTTACTATTGCGACGAGGACTTCCGCTGCGCGAGCGTGCCGAGCGCGCTCATGTGGCTCGGCAAGGCTTTCATGCGCCAGCCCGACGGCTGCCCGGACATTCAGGGCTGGCACGCGTTTCACATCGAAAACAAAAAGTTCGTCGATGTCCTCGAAATCGTGGCGCGCGAGAACGGCGTGGAATTCATCGACGGCAAAGTCACCGGCAGCGAGCGGCTGCCCGAGGGCGGGATCGCGGCGGTGCATTTGGAAGACGGACGCCGGATCGAGGCGGATTTCTTCATCGACTCGAGCGGCTTTCGCAGCGAGCTGCTGGGGCGAGCGCTGGAAGAGCCGTTCGTGAGTTTCGACCGCTCGCTTTTCTGCGACCGCGCGGTGGTCGGCGGATGGGATCGCACGACGGAGCCGATCCTGCCCTACACCACGGCCGAGACGATGGACGCCGGTTGGGCGTGGCAGATCGAGCACGAGCATCACATCAACCGCGGCTACGTGTACTCGTCGCAGGCGATCTCCGATGATGAAGCCGCAGCGGAGTTTTTGCGGAAAAATCCGAAGGCACCTTCGTCGCCACGCGTGGTGAAGTTTCGCTCGGGCTGCTATCGGCGGCAGTGGGTGGAAAATGTCGTGGCCATCGGCAATGCGGGCGGTTTCGTCGAACCGCTCGAAGCGACCGCGCTGATGATCGTGTGCGGCAATGTGCAGGCACTCGTGGAGATGCTCACGCGCAGCGCGCTGACGCCGACACCGACATGGCGCGCGCTTTTCAACGACCTAGCCGCGCAGAGCTGGACGGACATCCGCGATTTCCTCGCGCTGCACTACAAGCTTAACACTGCGACCGACACGCCATTCTGGCGGCACTGCGTCGCCGACACCGATGTCTCCAGCATCGCCGGGCTGCTCGAATTTTACGCCGAGAACGGTCCGACCGGTTTCTGCCGCTACCGGCTGCCGCGCACGGAGAACGACTTCGGCATCGAAGGCTACTTGGTGATGCTCGTGGGAAATCGCGCGCCCTACGCGGCGAAGCACTTCGCAAAGGGCAGCGAGCGCCAGCTATGGGAGGGGCGCCGCGCCGCGTTCATCTCCGCCGCGCAGGGCGGCATGGATGTGCGGGAAACGCTCGCCTACATCCGCCACCCTGGCTGGACGTGGAACGCGGAGGCCAAGCCGGACGCTGGGACAGTCACCGTTCACCAAGGCCGCTGAAAATCAGCGGGAGCGACGGCGGCGGCTGAGGCAGCCGAGCGCGCCGACCATGAGCAGCGCGAGCGAGCCGGGCTCGGGTACGAGCGCGGGTGCGCCGAATTTTTCTGGTTCGGCGGCGAATGGCAGGCCGTCGCCGAAGGTGACCTCCACGCCGTCGGCGATGGTCAGCGCGGCGAGGGTCTGGCTCGCGAAGATGTTTGTGGTCGCGCTGGCATTGAGCGTGGAGGCACCCGTGCCGAGCGCGCTGCGCACATTGGTCACGCCGCCGTTCGCGTTGAGCGTGGCGTAGGTCTGCGTGCCCGCGAGGGTGAGCGCGCCCGCGCCGATTTTTGTCAGCGTCGTGCCGGTCACGGTGCTGCCGGCATTGAGGTTCACGGCGTTGCCGTTGGTGTCGATTCGTCCGCCGCCCGTGCCGAGGGTGATGGTGCGTGCCGCAGTCGTCAGCGTGCCTCCGGCCTGAAGCGTCGCGCCGTTGCTGACCGTCACGGAACCGGCGGCCGCGCCGAGCGCGGTGTCGGCGTTCGCGTTCAGGATGCCGCCGCTGATCGTCGCGCCGTTGAAGGTATTCACGCCCGTCAGCGCGAGCGTGCCGCTGCTGATTTTGGTCAGTCCGCCCGCGGGGTTCGCGGCGAAGGTGGCGGGGTCGAGCACCGCCGCGGTGGTCGGTGCGCCGCCGACGAGCGTGACCGTGGGTGCGCTGGTGTAATCGACGCCGGGGTTGGTGATGAGGATGCCGTTCACCAGACCGGCATTGTCGAGCGTCGCGATGGCGGTCGCGCCGGTGCCGCCGCCGCCGGTGATTTTCACAATCGGCGCGGCCTGATACCCCGCGCCGCCCGAGGTCACCGTGATTCCGGTCAGGCCGCTGCCTGTGGGCGCGAGGAGATTCTGCGCGATGGTCACGGAGTTGGCCTGGGTGTCGATGGTCCCGCCGCCGGAGTACACGTAGGCTTTGGTCAGCCCCTGCACGAAGGTGGCGTTGCTCCCGGTGGCCTTGAGGGTGCCGCCATTGAAATTGAGCGTGGAAATCGCCGCGGCGTTGGCGGTGCCGATGCTCAACGTGCCGAGTGTTCCGCCGAGCAGGTTCACGGTGCCGTTGCCGGTCGCGGTATTTCCGATCGTCACCGCGTTGACCGTATTGGCGGAGTTCTGCGCCACGGTGCCGCCGCGGACATTGAGTATGCCGGTGCCTTCCTCGCCGATGATCAGACGGTTGTTGGAGTTGTCGGTAAAGCTGCCGCCGCTCACATCGAGCACGCCGAAGCCGCCGGCGAAGCGGCCCACCACGGGAAAGCCGCCCGTGATCGAGACGACGCCCGCGCCGCTGATGTTTATCTCGCCGCTGCCATACGCGCCGATCTGGAAGTTGTGGTTGGTGTTAAAGGTGCCGCCCGAGAGGTTGTAGATGCCGATGGAGGCAGCGGCGGCGGTAATGACAGCGGGGGTAATGTCGGCGGGGGTATTGGAGAAAGCAGCCCCGCCAATCCGCCAATCGCCACCACCGGACGGGTTCACCGTGCCGCCGGTTTGGAACACATAGCCCTGCGATGTTCCCATATTACCCACGCTGAAGCCGTTGGTGATCGTGACCACGGATCCACCGCCGATATTCGCCAAACCGAAGCCGTTGCGTCCGACATCGAAACTAAGTGTGAAATTTGCCACGCCCGTGCCGCTGGTCGTGAGAATGCCACGGCCCGTCGCGCCTTCACCCAAGGTAAAACGCTGGTTGGCCGTCAAGGTGCCGCCGGAGACCGTGACGGTGCCGATGCCGGCTCCGCCGACGAGATACTCCCGCGCCGCGACCGATCCCGCGGTCACGTTGAGCGTGCCGTTGCCGGTCGCATTGATGCCGATCTGCGTCCAGCCCGAGGTCGTGTTCAAGGTGCCGCCATTGATATTGACCAGGCCGGTGCCCGAGTTGCCGATGTGAAAGTCGTAGCTGGAATCGACTAGGGAAGTGCCGTTGATATCGACCTCGCCGTTGCTTCCCGCGTCGCCGCCCACGAGCAGTTCGCGGATGTGCGCGGTCGCGGTGTCCGTGAGCGTCCATTTACCCACGCCGGTGCCCCAGCGGCCCACGGTCACGTTGCCCTGGTTGGTGCTGCGGTTTGAGGTGTCCACCACGCCTGGATCGTTCAGGACGGCAGTGCCGGACATGGCGTAGGTGCCGTTGCCATTCTGACCGATGGAAAGCCAATCCGTGTGGTTCTGGTTCCACTTGCCTCCGCCCTGGTTCACGATGCCGGTGCTGCCGTTCAGGTCGCCGATCACGGTCCATTGGTTCGTGGTCAGGGTGCCGGCGAGCATGTTCACCGTTCCGGTGGCACCGCTGCTCTCGCCGACATAGGTCTGCGTGCTCGTCTCGCTGCCGGAGATGAGGGTGAAAGCGCCGTCGCTGGTGTCGCCGACGTAGAGATTGGCGGCGGCCACGGAGCCGCCATTGATCGTGAGCGAGCCACTGCCGCCCCGCCCGATCCGCGCCGTGCCGCTCGTGAGCGAGCCGGTGCCGCTGATGCTCAGCGAACCGGTGCTGCCCGCACCGCCGGCCACGGTCAATGCGCCCGTAACCACGGCGGTCGAGGAACCTTGGATGTCGAGCGAGGCTGTCACCCCGGCGTTGTTGGCGACAGTCACGGGACCGGCGACGGTCGTGCTGCTGGCGAGACGGAGAGTCGTCGCATTTTCCACATCGAGGCTCGCCGTGCCATTGATCGTGCCTTCGTTGATGAAAGGTCCGGCGCTCAAAACCGTCGCGCCGGTATAGGTCGCGCTGCCGGTGTAAGTGATCGTGCCCGCGCCCGCGTGCGTCACCGCGCCGGTGCCGCTGAGGTTATTGCCGAGGCTGATGTCGTCGGAGCGATTGAACGTCATCAAAGTCCCCGCGCCGAGCGTGACCGGGCCGGTGCCGAGCGAGCCCGTGGTGCCGCCGGTGCCGACATTGAGGAAGCCCGAGTTGACGTTGGTATTGACGTAGCTGTTCGTGCCGGTGAGGACCACGGTGCCCGCGTCGGTGATGTTCAGGTTGCCCACGCCGGAAATGTTGCCGGAAAGCGCGAGCGTGGTGCCTGCGGCCGGCGCGACATTCGTGGCCGCAATCAGCGCGACCGGGGCCGCGATCGTCTGGGTGCCGCTGCCGGCTGTCAGGCTGATGAGCGGCGTGCCGGAGCCGTTGTTCATCGTGATGATGTCGCCCGCGCCGCCGCTCAGGATGTAGGGGTTGGCGTTGTCGAAAGTGATGACACCGACGGTCTTGGCACCGTCCACCGTGACGGTCGCCGGAGCATTCGCGCCGGTGAGCACATTGCCGAAGGTCGCGATTGCACCGAAGCTGTTCGGCACGCCCGCGGTCCAGTTGGTCCCCGTGTTCCACGAGCCGCCGCCGTTTGTGGCCCATGACGTAATCACCGTGTCGGCGATGCTCAGTTCGATGGTGGTCGCACCGAGGTTATTGGTGATCGAATAGAGCTTCCCGACCTGGCTGTTGGCGATGGTGAAAGCACTGCTCAGCGTGCCGGTAAAGGAGGTGGTGTAGTCGAAGAGAGTGTAGGTGCCGTTCGTCGTGAAAGCGGTCGTCCCGCCGGTGTTGTAGAGGTAGAGCCCGGTGTTACTGAGTGTCAGGCCGCTGGTGCTGATGTTAATGATGTCGTGGCCCGCGTTGAGTGTGGGCGCTCCGCCAAACTCGAAGTCCACGTTACTGCCCGCGTTGAGCGTGAGCGTGGGGACGGTGAGCGTGCCTTCGGCGAGGCTGAGCGCGGTGAGGTGGCCGCCGGTGTTGACCGCAAATGCGCTGCTGTAACTGCCGCTCGCGGCGAGCACGCCCGCGTTCACGCTCGTCGTGCCGGTGTGCAGATTCGCGCCGGTGAGCGAGAGCGTGCCGTTGCCGATTTTCGTCAGACCGCCGGTCGTCGCAGCCGAGCCGCCGGAGAGCGTGAGGATCGTGCTGGCCGTGGGCACGTCGAAGATCGCGCTCTGGCCGGCATTGGCGGTGAAGCTGCGATTCATCGCAATGCTTCCGCCGGTGTACTGGAGCGTGCCGCCGTTGAAGACGAGGTTCCCCGCCGCGCTCGACGATGCGCCGAGGGTGCTGGCCGCGCCGCCGTCCGCGAGCGCCCCCACGCTCAAGGTTCCCGCCGTGATCGTGGTCGCGCCGCCGTACGCGCTTGCCGTGGACGCGAGCGTGACCGTGCCCGCCCCGAGCTTGGTAAAACCGCCGACGCCGTTCAGTCCCTGCGTGATCGTGTCGCTGAAGGTGTTCGAGTCGAATTTCGCGCCGCCCGCCTTGATCTCGATATTGGCGCTGCCCAAGCCGAGGAAGAAATCCGCCGAGCCGGCGAGCGCTTTCAACGTGCCGCCGTCGAGGTTGATCTTCGCCGTGGAGCCAGCGTTCGATTTCTGGATGAAGTTCGCCGCGAGCGTTCCGCCGTTCAGGTTGATCGTCCCGTTGCCAGTCGCGGTGTGGCCGATGCGCAGACCTTGCGTGGAGTTCACGTTGACCGCGCCCGTGCCGCTGACTGTCAGCGTGCCCGTCCCTTCCTCGCCAATAAGCATCGAAGTCGTGTTGTCCGTGTGGTTCACCGAACCGCTGCTGACCGTCATCGTACCGGTGCCGCCGACAAAGCGACCGACCGACAGCCATCCGGTGCTGTTCATCGTACCGCCGGTCACGTTCATGGTGCCGGTGCCCGAGGCTCCCACTTGGAAACTCCCGGTCTTATTCAAAGTGCCGGCGCTCAAAATGTAAGTGCCGGTCGAGCCGGCGTTGGCACCGATCTTGGTTTCGTCCGCTCCCGTGACGATGTTCGCAATGCCGCCGGATTGATTGAAAATACCGATGTAATCCTTGCCGACCCAGACGTTGCGGGCGTTCAGGGTTCCGCCGCTCAGATTGTACGTTCCGCTCGACGACCCACCGGCGCTGCCTCCCTCATTGCTCCCCAGCCACAGCCGGCCATTGGCGTCGGTCGCAGCCTGGGTCACAGTCCCGCCCGTCTGGTTGACCACGCCGGTCGATCCGCCGGTACCGTTCACAGTCTCCCCGATAATCAGCCATCCGCTCGCGTTCACGTTACCGTTGTTCACATTCAGAGTGCCGTTGCCGCCCCTTGTGCCGACCGAGAAATCGCTCGACGCCGTCACCGTGCCTGTCGAGTTCATCGTCATCGTGCCCGCCCCGCCACCCGCCGCATCGCGGCGACCGCCGAGATAGATGAGGCCCGTGCTCATATTGGTGCTACCCGACATATCCCATGTGCCGGTGCCGCCATTCACACCGATGAATGACCATCCGGTATTGGCATGGTTGCCCGCCGTCTGATTGACGTGGCCCACCGTGCCCGCGCCACTGCCGACGAACACATCCTGAATTGAATTGGTCGTGCTCGTGATGTTCGCCGTGCCCCCGTTGTTGATGAACGCAAAGTTCCCGCCGCCGCCGCCGGGGACGCCTCCGGTCCAGTTGGCGGCTGTCGCCCAATTGCTGGTTCCGGCGGTCCAGGTGAAATTGGCCGCCTGCACCGGGACGAGGCTGATGAGCAGGGCGGACGCCGAGGTGGCGAGGATGCGGCGGGAGAGGGCGGAGCGGGTTTTCATAAAAATGGGGTTGCGGGCGAATGTTTCCATTACGCGCCCAAATCGCTTCCGCCATAAGCGGCGTCCACATTTTCCTATTGAAAATGCGACATCGGTGACGGGCGTAACTTTTTTTGGGCGCGGCCTTTCGGCACGATGGAACTGAAGCACCGCCCGCGGCCCGGACCAATGAGATCGCGCGCATTTGATGTGAGCTTTTGCGCGCGGCGGGAGTCGTGCCTACCCGGGTTCGCGCACGCCGAAGACCGCGCCGACGCGGGCGATGAAGGCGTGATGCGCGGCGGGCGCGGCGGCCTGCCAGTCGGCGAGCTTGCGGGCAAAGAGCTTCCCTTTCACGCGGGGGCCGTGGTTGAGAAAGGTCACGGCCTCCCAGTTTTCCGGTGCGGCCTCGAAGAGCGGCAGGAGCTGCGTCGCCACGATGACATCCTTCTCGCGCAGGGCGGCATTCGCGCGCATGGAGTTTTCGTTTTGCGCGAACCACGCCGCGAAAGTCTGGCCGACGGGAAGCTGGTGCTCGCGCTGCGCGAGACGGTCCGCGGCGTAGCGGGCGAGGGCCGCGGAGTAGCCGCGCCAGTTGGGATACGGCGGGTGCGTTTTCCACGTCTCGGCCATGTGGCGCAGGGCGAAAAGCGACGCCGTTTCGCAGAGCGATTCCTCGAACCACAGATTCGCGTGCTGCGGCTCGTGCCAGCCGCGCATGCCCGCCTCGCTGTGCTGCGCGAGCGCGTGGCAGAACTCGTGGGCGAATTGAAATGCGAACTGCGACCAGCGCGGATTCTCCGCCGCCAGCCCGATGGAAATGCGCCCGTCCGGCGCGCGTCCGAAATCCGTCTGCGGAAAATCCGTGCGGTGGTAAATGCGGATGCCGTCGATGCGGCTGTGCGGGCACCATTTCCAAATCTCGCCCGCCGCCGACTCCGCGACCTTCGCAATGTCCGCCGGCCCCGCCTGCCCCCACGCGCCGCGCTCGACGCCGATCCGCACCTCCGCCGCCGGCTCCGCGTGCAGCGCGGACGGCAGCGCGAGCAATGGGAGCGTGCGGAGGAAATGGCGGCGCGTGAACATGGGGAATGGAAGATGGAAAATGGCGAAGTGCCGGCGGCGGTGGCGAGCCGGATTTTTCCCTCACGACCCGAGCCGCGCGCCCGCAATTTTCCATTTTCCATTTTCAATCCTCAATTTTCATTCACCCTCCGCCTTCCGCCTTTTCCCTCTCCCCATGCCGCTCACCGACCCGCAATTCTGGATCAGCCTCCTCACGCTCACCGTGCTCGAGATCGTCCTCGGCATCGACAACATCATCTTCATCTCGATCCTCGCCGGAAAGCTCCCCGCCCCGCAGCAGCGCCGCGCACGCACGGTCGGCCTGATGATTGCGCTCATCGCCCGCGTCGCCCTGCTGTGCTCGATTTTCTGGCTCACGAAACTCACCGGCGAACTCTTCCGCGTCTTTGCGCATCCGGTCTCGGGCCGCGACCTCGTGATGCTCGGCGGCGGGCTTTTTCTGCTTTGGAAAAGTGTCCACGAAATCCACGGCAGCCTCGAGGGCGAGGACCACGCGCAGTCCGCGAAAGGCGGGGCGACGCTCGCCAGCGTCATCGCGCAGATCGTGGTCATCGACATCGTGTTCTCGATTGATTCCGTGGTCACCGCCGTGGGCCTCGCCCAGCGCATCGAGGTGATGATCGCCGCCGTGGTCCTCGCCATGCTCGTGATGCTCGCGGCCAGCGGTGCGATCAGCGCGTTTGTGAACCGCCACCCCACGATCAAGATGCTCGCGCTGTCCTTTCTGCTGCTCGTCGGCGTCGTGCTCATCGCCGACGGCTGCGGACAGCACATCGAGAAAGGCTACATCTATTTCGCCATGGCCTTCTCCTTCGCCGTCGAGCTGATGAATATCAAAATGCGCGCTCGCCGCGTGCAGCCGGTGGATCTGCGCTCGGAGTATTAGCCCTCGGTGGGGCTGACGAGGAAGACGATCTCGCCTTTCACCGGCTTGGCGGAGTAGTGCGCGAGCAGTTCCGCGCCGGTGCCGATGCGGTATTCTTCAAACTGTTTCGACAGCTCCCGCGCGACGCACAGCGCGCGCTCGGGGAGATGCTGCGCGCAGACGGCGAGCGTTTTCAGCAGGCGGTGCGGCGACTCGAAAAATACGCTGGTCACGTCGCGCGCGGCGGCGGCGCGCAGGTCGCGCTCGCGCCCGCCGCTTTTCACCGGGAGGAAGCCGCCGTAGAAAAACTGCTCCGCCGGAAACCCGCTGCCGACGAGCGCCGTGAGCACCGCGCTCGCGCCGGGCAGAATGGTGTACGGCAGCCCGCGCGCGATGCACGCGCGGAGCAGCCGGTGGCCGGGATCGCTGATGCCGGGCAGCCCCGCGTCGGTGATGAGCGCGATGTTTTTTCCGGCGGCGAGATCCTCGATGAGTTCGGCGGTGCGCCGCGCCTCGTTGTGCTCGTGGTAGCTGACGAGCGGTTTCGCGATTTGAAAATGGCGCAGCAGATTTCCCGAATGCCGCGTGTCCTCGCACGCGATCACGTCCGCGCTTTTCAAAACCTCCAGCGCGCGAAGCGTGATGTCGCCGAGATTCCCGATGGGTGTGGGGATGAGGGTGAGCACACCGCTTTTTTCCCGCCCTACCAGCCCTCCGACAACTGGCTGACCATTTCCGTGGCGAGCTGCTCGGCGGCGAGGGGAAAGGCCTGGCGCTCGTCCTGCGTGATGTCGGCGGCGATGGCGTCGGTGCCGCTGACGAAGAAGCTGGTCTGGCCAAAGGCCGTGCGGCGGAAAAGCACGGCACCGGTGCGGCGGTCGGTCACATCATAGTGGCAGCGGATCGAGAGGACGAATTCGCGGGTCAGGAGGACGTTGCCGCGGACGGAGCGCGAGGGTCGGCGGATGACTTCATCGAGGTGTCCCTGGACGATGGCGTCGGCGCTGTTGTCGCGGGCGATTTTGTAAGTGCCGTCCTGCTGAATCTGCTTGATGACGGCGGTGGCGAGGAGGACTTCGACGTGCGGGAGGAGCGTCTCGTTTTTGAAGCTCGGCACGGCGATGGTGTTCACTGCGGCCATGCGTGTGGGTTTGACCGGCCCGACGTGATAGCCCGCGCAACTGCTGAGGACGAGGGCGGCGAACGGAAGGAGGAAGGCGAATCTCATTGCGGCGGTTTGGGCAGCGCGGGATCGGGCGTGGTGGGGAGCGTCTCGGGCGCGGGCAGCGGCGGCTCGACGGCGGGCATGGGGCCGATGCCGCCGGGCGAGGTGCGGAGCTTCGGCTTGCCGGGGCCGGTGATGATTTTTTCCTCGGGCACGGTCACGGGCGGCCCGACGTAATCCGGGCGCGAGGAGGTATCGACTTTCGCCTGGAGCTTGCGGCGCTGCGCGGCGCGCGCGCCCGTCTCGGTGCGCTCGGGGCCGGCGCGCAGGGCGTCTTCGCCGAAGAGCTGCTTGAGTTCCTCGACGCGCGTCTTCGCCGCCTCGCTCTCGGGCGAGCCGGGCTGGGATTTGATGACGTCGTTGTAGTAGATGACGGCGGCGCGGTACTGCTTGGTCTTGTCGTAAAAGCGGGCGATCTCGAGCGTGCCTTTGGCCGAGCCGGTTTCGAGCGACTTCATGTTTTCCTTCGCCTGCGCCACCTTTTCGCTCTCGGGGTAGCGGTTGATGAAATCCTCGAAAGCCTCGCGCGCCTTCACGGCGGACGCGTGGTCGTAGGAGCCTTCGCGGTAGTTGCGGAGCTGCACGTAGCCGACCTGGTAGAGCGCGTCGGCGGCGATGGTGTCGCCGGGATATTTGTTCACCACGACCTGATAGGCCTTCATCGCCTCGGGATACTTGCCCTGCTTTTCCAGCGCCTGACCCACATTGAACTGCGCGAGCGGCGCGTACTTACTAAACGGCGCGCTTTTCACGATCGTCTCAAACATCGTCTGCGCGCGCGGCATGGAGCTGCTGACGGGCACGCCGAGCACCTTCTTTTTTTCGCCTTCGAGATAGAGCTTGGCGATGCGGAACATCTGCTCGACCACGGCATCGAAGTCGCCGCCCTGCGGGTATTTGGTGACGTAGGTGGCGTAGGCATCGAAGGCTTTGCTGTTGTCGCCGTGCATCTGGAGCATGAGGCCGATTTTGCGCTGGGCCTTGGGTGCGAGCAGGGAGAGGCCGTAGCGTTTGACGAGCGCCTTGTAGGCTTTGAAAGCGGCGGCGTAATCGCCCGCGGCCTCG